>JAHEDO010000158.1 GCA_024641185.1 Burkholderiaceae bacterium
GCGTGCCGAGGCCAGGCCCACGAGCGCGCACCCCGGCGTGCAAGCGCCGAGCGCGGTGCCGTGCTCGTCGTCGACGAAACAGAGACTGGCGCCGGAATCCTCCAGGATGAACTGCGCCTCGCGCGGGTGCAGCTTCGCGTTGATCGGCACCGCCGCCAGGCCAGCCCAGAAAACGGCGAACAACGCCTCCAGGTAGGCGGGCGTGTTCGACGCGAACAGCCCGACGCGATCGCCCGCAGCCAGCTTCGCGTGCGCACGCAAGCCCGCAGCCAGCCGGGCCACCCTTTGTCGCCAGCTGCCGTAATCGGCCAGCAGCCGCTCACCCAGGAACAGCGCGGGTGCCGCCGGATCGCGCGCGGCCGCTCGTTCGAGCCAGGTTGCCAGGTTCATCGCGAGATTCTCGCGCAAAGCGGCGCAGGCAACCGCTTCGCCCGATCGGATATACTCGCCACCACGAAAAATTCAGGAGGAATTCATGCAAATCAAGACCTTAGCGAAGATCTTCGCGGTCGCGACCGCGGCCGCAGCGTTCGCGAGCGGCGCAGCGCACGCTCAATCCACGCAGTTCATCAACGTGCTCACCGGCGGCACCAGCGGCGTTTATTACCCGCTCGGAACCGCGCTCTCCACGATCTACAACAAGACGATTCCCGGCGCCAAGGCCACCGTGCAGTCCACCAAAGCCTCGGCCGAGAACCTGAATCTTCTCGAAGCAGGCCGCGGCGAGATCGCGCTCGCGCTCGGCGACGCGGTCGCCAATGCCTGGGCGGGCAACGCCGAAGGCGGCTTTCCCAAGAAGCTGACCAAGCTGCGCGCGATCAGCGCCACTTACAGCAACTACATCCAGATCGTCGCGAACGCCGACGCCGGCATCAAGACCGTTGCAGACCTGAAGGGCAAGCGGATCTCGGTCGGCGCGCCCAAGTCGGGCACCGAGCTGAACGCACGTGCGGTCCTCAAGGCGGCGGGCCTCACCTACAAGGACTTCGACAAGGTGGAGTACCTGCCCTTCGGCGAGTCGGTGGAACTGATGAAGAACCGCCAGCTCGACGTGACGCTGCAATCGGCGGGCCTTGGCGTGGCGTCGATTCGCGACCTCGCCACGTCGATCAAGATCGTCGTCGTACCGATTCCGGCCGATGTCGTGAAGAAGGTGGGTGACCCCGCATACATGGCGGCGATGATCCCGGCCGGCACCTACGAAGGGCAGTCCGCCGACGTCGCAACGGCCGCGATCAGCAACATCCTGGTGAGTCACAGCGGCGTGTCGAACGAACTCGCTTACCAGATGACCAAGCAGATGTACGGCAACCTCGACACGATGGTTGCCGCGCACAAGGCGGCCACCGCAATCAAGCTGCAAAATGCCGCCAACGTGCCGATCCCCCTGCACCCTGGGGCGGAGAAGTTCTACAAGGAAGCCGGCGTCCTGAAGTAATGCGCGTGCGGGCGTAGTCCGCGTGCGAATCAACCGCTGACAACGCCCGACGGCCGCCGATTCCGGAATCGGCACCGATCGGGCGTTTCCACTTTTCGAGAGGTCGCGCATGTCCTCCAGCAACCCGGAACTCGGCCAGGCGGCCGGCGATTCCGACACCGGCGTCGGCCGCGTCGTCTTCTTCGTCGCAATCGCTTTTTCCGCCTTCCAGATCTACACCGCCGCGTTCAGCCCGCTCTCGAGCAGCGTGGTGCGCGCCGTGCACGTGGGCTTCCTGCTGCTGATGGTCTTCCTGCTCTCCGGCCAGAAGCTGGGCACGACCGGACGCGTGATTTCGTACGCTGCCGGTGTGCTGGGCTTCGTCCTGGCGTTTTACCACTGGGTCTTCGAGGCCGACCTGATTTTTCGCGCCGGCACCCCCACTGACCTGGACATCGTCGTGGGCGTGATCACGGTCGTGCTGGTGTTCGAAGCCGCGCGCCGGGTGATGGGATTCGCGTTGCCGTTGATTTGCGCGCTGTTCCTCGCCTACGCGCTGTTCGGCAACCACCTGTGGGGCGCGCTGCAGCACCGCGGTTACGCGTTCGAGCAGATCGTCGACCAGATGGGCTTCGGCACCGAGGGCATCTACGGCATCCCGACCTACGTCTCGTCGAGCTACATCTTCCTGTTCATCCTCTTTGGCAGCTTCCTCGAGCAGGCCGGAATGATCAAGCTGTTCACCGACTTCGCGATGGGCACGGTCGGGCACACCAAGGGCGGCCCGGCAAAAGTGTCGGTGATCTCGTCCGGGCTGATGGGAACGATCAACGGCTCGGGGGTGGCGAACGTGGTCACGACCGGCCAGTTCACGATCCCGCTGATGAAGCGCTTCGGCTACAGAGCGGCTTTCGCCGGCGGCGTCGAAGCCACCTCGAGCATGGGCGGTCAGATCATGCCGCCCGTGATGGGCGCGGTCGCGTTCATCATGGCCGAGACCATCGATGTGCCCTACGTGGAGGTGGTGAAGGCGGCGATCATCCCGGCCATCCTGTACTTCGCCACCGCGTTCTGGATGGTGCACCTGGAAGCCGGCCGCGCCGGCCTGCATGGACTCCCGAAAGAGGAATGCCCGAACCCCTGGACAGCCGTGCGCGAGCGCTGGTACCTGATCCTGCCGCTCGCCGCGCTGGTTTGGCTGCTGTTCTCGGGGTACACACCGCTTTTCTCCGGCACGGTCGGGCTCGGACTCACGGTGCTGCTGATCATGGGCGCGGCCGCCATGCAGGGCGTGGGGTCGATGGCACTGCGCGTGATCTTCTGGGTCGGACTCGCGCTGGCGACTTCGGCGTTCCTGAAGTACGGCATCGTCACCTTCTTCGTCCTCGCCGCGGTGCTGGTGGCCGTGTGCTACGTCGTGCGCGACGGCCGCTCGACGCTGCGGCTGCTGGTCACGGCGCTTGCCGACGGCGCGCGCCACGCGCTGCCGGTGGGCATTGCCTGCGCGCTGGTGGGGGTGATCATCGGTGTGGTCACGCTCACCGGTGTGGCCACCACCTTCGCCGGTTACGTGATCGCACTGGGCAAGTCGAGCCTGTTCCTGAGCCTCGTTCTCACCATGCTCACCTGTCTCGTGCTGGGGATGGGAATTCCAACGATCCCGAACTACATCATCACCAGTTCGCTCGCCGCGCCCGCACTGCTCGAGCTGGGCGTGCCGCTGATCGTGTCGCACATGTTCGTGTTCTATTTCGGCATCATGGCCGACCTCACGCCACCCGTTGCACTGGCCGCGTTCGCAGCCGCGCCAATCGCCAGGGAGTCCGGCATGAAGATTGGCGTCCAGGCCATGCGCCTGGCGGTCGCCGGGTTCGTCGTGCCGTTCATGGCGGTGTACGCGCCGGCACTGATGCTGCAGGGCGGCAACTGGATCGACGTGGTCTACATCGTGGTCAAGGCACTGATTGCGATCGCCCTGTGGGGCGCGGCGAGCATCGGCTACTTCCAGGCGAAACTGCAGTGGTGGGAGCGCCTGCTCGCGATGGCCGCCGCATTCTCGCTCGTGGTGGCTGCGCCGGCCACCGACGAAATCGGCTTCGCGCTCACGGCGGCCTTCGTCGTGCTGCACATGCTGCGCGTGCGCCGGCTGCGCGCGGCGTGATCATCGGGCGCCGGGCGGTGTGCTGATCGCGGCCTGCCTGGTGGTTGCCGGCACGGTGGCCGCGACCATTCCCGGCGAGTTCTTCACCCTGCGCTGGACCCATTCGATCGAGAAGATTCTCTGGGAAGAGGACTACAGGGTGGCCGGTGACGCGGTGGTGCTGATGAACTCGCGCATGCGCGGATCGGGCGCGGGCATGGACCCTGAACCTGGCGCGCAACTCAAGGACGGCGTCTGGCACCGGCGCGAGAACCGAAAGATCGAGCACCTCTCGCTCACGCGCTCGCCTTTCGCCGGCGATTACACCTGGTGCAACCACAGCGGCTGTCGAACGCTCGCGCACTGGCTCGGCCCGCCGCCCGACGTGCAATTCGTCGAGGTGAGGGCCGGAACGGGCTGCCGGCGCTAGGGTCCGGTCGCGCCGGATTCGTGTCGGTACCCGGACCTACTCTGGGCAGATCCGGCACCGTGGCAAAATGCGCGGAACTCCCCGCCCCTCGTCCTTACCGGTGCACGCTACCGCCATGGCTGCAATCCACCTCGTCGACCATCCCCTCATACAGCACAAGCTCACGCTGATGCGCGAGCGCGGGCGCAGCACCAGCGGGTTTCGACGACTGTTGCACGAGATCAGCATGCTGATGGCCTACGAGGTCACGCGCGACATGCCCACCTCGATGATCGAGATCGAGACACCACTCGAGACGATGTCCTCGCCCGTGATCGACGGCAAGAAGACCGTGTTCGTCGTCATCATGCGGGCCGGCAGCGGCTTCCTCGACGGCATGCTCGACGTGGTGCCGAGCGCACGCGTGGGTCACGTTGGCCTTTACCGCGACCCGAAGACACTCGCGGCGGTGGAGTACTACTTCAAGATGCCCACCGACATGCCGGCACGCGACGCGATCGTTCTCGACCCCATGCTCGCCACCGGCAACTCGGCGGTGGCCGCAATGGACCGGCTCAAGAAGACCGGGCCGAAATCGATCCGCTTCGTGTGCCTGCTCGCAGCACCCGAAGGGCTGGAGAATTTCCAGAGGCACCACCCCGACGTACCCATTTACACGGCCGCGATCGACCGCGAACTGAACGATCACGGCTACATCGTGCCGGGTCTGGGAGACGCGGGCGACCGGCTGTTCGGCACGAAGTAGTTCCCGCTCGCAGCGCACGCGCCACGACAACAAGGGAGAACATGCGATGGCACTGACACCAAGATGGAAGGAAGTTCCGGCCAAGCCGGGTGCGGTGGTCGCACCCGACGAGCGACTGCCCTGGCCGCAGACCGCTGCGCTGGGTGTGCAGCACGTGATCGCGATGTTCGGCGCCACCGTGCTGGCGCCGCTGCTGATGGGCTTCGACCCGAACGTGGCGATCCTGATGTCGGGCGTGGGCACGCTGATCTTCTTCTTCGTCGTCGGCGGGCGCGTGCCCAGCTACCTGGGGTCGAGCTTCGCGTTCATCGGCGTGGTAATCGTCGCGAGCGGCTACGGCGGCAGCGGACCGAACGCGTCGATCGGGCTCGCGCTGGGCGGGATCGTCGCCTGCGGTCTGCTCTACACGCTGATCGGACTGATCGTGATCGGCACCGGCACGCGCTGGATCGAGACGCTGATGCCGCCGGTGGTCACCGGCGCGGTGGTGGCGGTGATCGGGCTCAACCTGGCGGGTATCCCGATCAAGAACATGGCGCCGACCGCGTTCGACGCGTGGATGCAGGGGGTGACTTTCCTCTGCGTGGGGCTGGTGGCCGTGAAAACGCGCGGCATGACGCAGCGCCTGCTGATCCTGGTCGGGCTGATCGTGGCGAGCCTGATCTACGCGCTACTCACCAACGGCCTCGGCATGGGCAAGCCGATCGATCTCACCGGCATTGCCGGCGCCGCATGGTTCGGCGCGCCGAAGTTCGCGGCGCCGACCTTCGACGCAGGGGCCATCCTGCTGATCGCGCCGGTCGCGATCATCCTGGTGGCCGAGAACCTCGGCCACATCAAGGCCGTGAGCGCGATGACCGGCCGCAACCTCGACCCGTACATCGGGCGCGCCTTCGTCGGCGACGGCATCGCGACGATGGTCTCGGGCGCTTCCGGTGGCACGGGGGTAACCACCTACGCGGAAAACATCGGCGTAATGGCGGCCACCAAGATCTATTCCACCGCAATGTTCGTCGTGGCCGCGCTGATCGCGATACTGCTGGGCTTCTCGCCCAAGTTCGGCGCGTTGCTCCAGGCGATTCCGCTCGCGGTGATGGGCGGCGTGTCGATCGTCGTGTTCGGGCTGATCGCAATCGCCGGCGCCAAGATCTGGGTCGACAACAGGGTGGATTTCTCCGATAACGCCAACCTGATCGTGGCCGCCGTTACCCTCGTGCTCGGCACGGGCGATTACACGCTCAAGTTCGGCGCATTTGCGCTGGGCGGGATCGGAACGGCCACCTTCGGAGCGATCCTGCTGCACCTGCTGCTGCGCAAGCGCGAATGAGCTCGGCGCCTGCCTGGCGTATCGATCCGGTAGGCGATCGCTGTCTGATCGTGGAGTTCGGCCAGCGCGTGGACCCGGCCATCAATCGCACCGTGCACGCCTTCGCCGACCGGCTGCTCGCGAATCCGATCGCCGGCGTCACCGATGTCGTGCCGGCGTTCACCACGGTTGCGGTTCACTACCGACCCGAAGCGATCGCAGCGGGAGCGGGCAAGGCGCTGCCGCACCAGCGACTGCGCAAGCGGCTCGAGGACATCCTGCGTGGCGGCATCGACAGCAGCGCGGCCGAAGCGCGCACGATCGAGATTCCGGTCTGTTACGGCGGCGAGTTCGGCCCGGACCTAGACGAAGTCGCCAGAGCCTGCTCGCTCAGCCCGCAGCAGGTCATCGAGCTGCACGGCGCCTCGCATCACATGGTCTATATGCTCGGCTTCGCGCCGGGCTTTCCGTACATGGGTGGACTGGACGCACGGCTGGCGATGCCGCGGCGCGCCACGCCGCGCGTGAAGATTCCGGCCGGAACGGTGGCGATCGCGCGCGAGCAGAGCGCGATTTACACGCTGGAAACCCCGGGCGGATGGAACCTGATCGGGCGCACACCGCTCGCGCTGTTCGACCCGAAGGCGGACCCGCCGTCGCTCGTTCGACCGGGCGACAGCGTGCGCTTCGTGCCGATCACGCTCGAGGCGTTCCACGCCATGCGCGAGCGCAACCAATGAGCCTGCGCATCGTCAAGCCAGGGCCGCTCGCTTCGCTGCAGGACCTCGGCCGCAACGGCTACCAGCGATTCGGCGTGATCGCTTCGGGCGCACTCGACGAGTGGTCACACCGCGTCGCGAACCTGCTGGCAGGAAACGCGGATGACCAGGCCACGCTGGAGATCACGCTGATCGGACCGAGCATCGTGTTCGAACGCGCAACGCTGCTGTGCCTTTGCGGCGCCGACCTGTCGCCGCAGATCGCGCAGCGCCCGGTGCCGATGAATCGACCCGTGCTCGTGCGTGCCGGCAGTCAGCTGGATTTCGGCGGGCGCGTGTCCGGTTGCCGCAGCTACCTGGCGGTGCACGGCGGTTTCGCGGTGGACCCGGTGATGGGCAGTCGAAGCACCTACCTGCGTGCCGGCTTTGGCGGCTACAAGGGACGCGCGTTGCGCAAGGGCGACCTGCTCGACGTCGGCATCGGCGACCCGATGCGCCACTACCCCGGCCTGGGCGCGGCGCTGGAGGTGAGCGGCGAGTCCTTCGTGTTCTTTGCCGAATCGCGCTTCGCGCCGGTCGCGCATCCTGGCACCGGCATCGCGCATCCGAGCCCCGGCGTGGCAACGCCGATCCGTGCGTTCA
>JAHEDO010000352.1 GCA_024641185.1 Burkholderiaceae bacterium
TGGCTTGCTGCGCCTGGACCTGCCGGTCGAGCTCCCAGACGCGCAACCAACCGCCCTTGCCCAGCCACAGCGGATACTGGATCAGGACGAGCAGCGCGGCCAGCGCGCCCACGAAGAGCTTCATCGGCATCTTGCTTGGCCGAGGCGTCCCGCAGTCGTGCGCGTGTTCATCGCTGCGATTCTAGCGCCCGCCGTAGTCGCACGCACTAGCGAAGGTTGTAAAAAGCCGACCGCCCGGGATACGAGGCCACGTCGCCGAGGTCTTCCTCGATGCGCAGCAGCTGGTTGTATTTGGCGACGCGATCCGAGCGGCTCATCGACCCGGTCTTGATCTGCAGCGCGTTGGTGGCCACCGCGATGTCGGCGATCGTCGTGTCTTCGGTCTCGCCCGAGCGGTGAGAAATCACCGCGGTGTAGTTGTAGCGCTTGGCAAGCTCTATGGCAGCGAAAGTCTCGGTGAGCGTGCCGATCTGGTTCACCTTGATCAGGATCGAGTTGGCGATGCCCTCGTCGATGCCCTGCTGCAAAAGCTTGGTGCTGGTGACGAACAGGTCGTCGCCCACCAGCTGCACCTTGTCGCCCAGCTCGTCGGTGAGTCGCTTCCAGCCCTCCCAGTCGTTCTCGGCCATGCCGTCTTCGATCGAGATGATCGGATACTTGTCGACCCACGTTGCCAGCAGGCTGGAGAAGTCGCCCGCGTCGAGCACGAGCCCCTCGCCCTCGAGGTGGTAGCGGCCGTCGCGGAAGAACTCGGAGCTCGCGCAGTCGAGCCCCAGCGCGATTTGCGCGCCCGCCTCGTAACCGGCCGCCCCGATCGCCTCGAGGATGAGCTGGATCGCCGCCTCGTGGTTGGCCACCGACGGCGCGAAACCGCCCTCGTCACCCACCGCTGTGGACAGGCCGCGGTCGTGCAGCAGCTTCTTCAACGCGTGAAACACCTCGGCGCCGTAGCGAATTGCCTCGCGAAACGACGGTGCGCCCACCGGAATGATCATGAACTCCTGCAGGTCGATGTTGTTGTTGGCGTGCGCGCCGCCATTGACCACGTTCATCATCGGCACCGGCAGCGCCATCGCCCCGGAGCCGCCGAAGTAGCGGTACAGCGGCAGCCCCGACTCCTCGGCGGCCGCCTTGGCTACCGCCATCGACACGGCAAGCGTCGCGTTGGCGCCCAGACGGGCCTTGTTGTCGGTGCCGTCGAGGTCGATCAGCGTACGGTCTATATAGGCCTGCTCGGTGGCGTCCAGCCCCATCAGGGACTCGGAGATCTCGGTGTTGATGTTCTCCACCGCATTGAGCACGCCCTTGCCGAGGTAGCGCGCCTTGTCGCCGTCACGCAGTTCGATCGCCTCGCGCGAGCCGGTGGACGCGCCCGAGGGCACGGCCGCGCGCCCCATCACGCCGGACTCGAGCAGCACATCGCACTCCACTGTGGGGTTGCCGCGCGAGTCGAGAATCTCGCGCCCGATGATGTCGACGATCGAGCTCATGTTGTCCTTCTTGCTTGAATTGGAGCGAAAGCAGCCGCGCCCCGGGTTCAGACTACCTGCGATTCGGCGAAGCCCGCGCGCTTGACCACTGCGTCGAGTTCGACCAGCGTGCTGAGCAACTCGCGCATGCGCGCCAGCGGCCAGGCGTTCGGCCCGTCCGAGAGCGCGCGCTCCGGATCGGGATGCGTTTCCATGAACAGCCCCGACACGCCGGCGGCCACCGCCGCGCGCGCCAATACCGGCACGAACTCGCGCTGCCCGCCCGACACCGTGCCCTTGCCCCCGGGCAACTGCACGGAGTGCGTGGCATCGAACACCACCGGGCAACCCGTTTCGCGCATGATCGCCAGCGAACGCATGTCCGAAACGAGGTTGTTGTAGCCGAACGAGGCGCCGCGCTCGCACACCATGATGTTGTCGCCCGCGGCCGCGTCGCCACCGGCGTGTTCGATGGCTGCGGCGCGCGCCTTGTCGACCACGTTCTTCATGTCGTGCGGGGCGAGGAACTGCCCCTTCTTGATGTTGACCACACGCCCCGCGCTGGCCACCGCGCGAATGAAGTCGGTCTGGCGGCAGAGAAACGCGGGCGTTTGCATCACGTCGACCACCGCCGCCACTTTCGCGATCTGGTCGGTGTCGTGCACGTCGGTGAGCACCGGCAC
>JAHEDO010000353.1 GCA_024641185.1 Burkholderiaceae bacterium
GACGAATCCGATCAGTTCGCGCGCGCCGGTGGCCGCGTCGGGGGGCGCAACGCGCACGTCCAGCCTTGGCGAGAACACGCTGACCACCGCGCAGGCGGCAAACAGCGCCGCCATCAGCCGATAGGTGTTGGGCCAGCCGAGCCACTGGTCGGCGATGATCAGCGCGAGCCCGCCCGAAACCAGCATCGCGAGCCGGTAGCCCAGCACCGACACGGCCGCGCCCGCGCCGCGCTCGCGCTCGCCGAGCAGGTCGGCGCGGTAGGCGTCGAACACGATGTCCTGCGACGCCGAGAGGAACGCGATCGTGACCGCGCAGATGCCGACTGCCGCAACGGAAGTCTTCGGGTCGAGCTGCGACATCGCCATGCAGGCGGCCACCAGTCCAAGCTGCGTGAGCACGAGCCAGCCACGCCGGCGCCCGAGAATCGGCGGTTCGAAACGATCGAGCAACGGTGCCCAGACGAACTTGAACGTGTAGGGCAGCCCGGCGAGCGCGAAGAAGCCGATCGTCCTGATGTCGATTCCGTCCACCGTGAGCCAGGCCTGCAGGCTGCCGGTGGACAGCGCGAGCGGCAGGCCGCTGGCGAAGCCGAGCAGCAGCATCGCCGCGATGCGCCGATTCGCGAAGACGTCGAGATAGGGGCTGCGTTGGGTCTCGGGCATGTGCGCGCGGCACCGGAATGGGCACCCCGCCGCGAGTGTAGCAGCGGGGCGGCGCTCTACAGGGTACGATCAAGGCCCGCAGCCCAGGGGGACAAGAACATGATCCGCAAGCTTCACCACAACGCCTATCGATGCCGTGACTCCGAACAGACACGGCGCTTCTACGAGGACTTTCTCGGCCTGCCGCTGGTGGGCACGCTCGAGATCGGCGAAACGAAGACCGGGCGCAAGACCGAGGTACTGCACACCTTCTATCGCCTCGACGACGGCTCGCACCTCGCCTTCTTCGAGGCGCCCGACATGCCCTTCGAGTTCAAGGACCAGCACGACTTCGACCTGCACATCGCGCTCGAAGTGGGCGCTGAAGTGCTCGAACCGATGATGGCCAAGGGAAAATCGCAGGGCATCGAGACGCGCGGCATCTCGAACCACGGCTTCATCGACTCGATCTACTTTCGCGACCCCAACGGCTACGTGATCGAGCTGTGCGCCAAGCGCGCCGGGCACGACGACGCAATGGACCCGGCGAAGAACGGGGCGCGCGAGGCGCTCGATCGCTGGACGCGTTCAAGAGCCTGAAACGCCGCCTGGCTTTCCGGCGGCGGGCAGGGTCAGCCCACGCAACCGTCCTGGGTGAACTTCACCTTCGCGACCGCACCGTACTTGTTGCGATAGCTTGCGAGCAGATCGTCGTCGCGCCACCACCAGCGTTTTGAGTTGGTCATCAGCGCGCGCTTGAACTCGATGCCGTGCGGCAGTTCCTCCACCGGCCGAATGACGGTTCCGTCCGGGTAGCCAAGCAACTCGGTCTCGGCCTCGCCGTGCCCCTCGACACGCACCTTGCCCACGCCATCGTCGATCTCGACCAGGATTGGCACGAACTTCGTCGCTAGCCAGTTGTTGACCAGAACGTCCCCGAACAGTGCGAAGATCCCGCCTCCGGCCTTGCCGGTGCCGATCAACTCCAACGCGCGCCTCTGGTCTTTGTTCGCACCCGTGTCCACGTAGGCACACGCAGCGCCCTGACCGTCGGCGACTTCGCCCGGAAAACTGTAATAGAGCGCGAATCGGGTACCGTCGAGCGAGGTATCGCCGAACTTTCCGCTGCTGATCGACCACACCCCCCAGCCCATGCACCGGCCTTCGGAGGACTTGGCGTTGAAGTTGCAGGGACAGCCCCAGTCGCAGTTGCAGGCCGTGAAGTAATCCGCCTCGAAAGACCAAGCGTGCATGACACCCTCCTGGTGAACTCGCGAATCACGCGGCTCTGCGTCCGCTCGCATTTGTGTAAACTATTTTTAAAGACGATACGCCCGGCGACGTCGGACCGCAATCCCCTCTCGCAGCACGTCGCTCTCGTCGTCATTTCTCAGGTAGACCCCTCTTGAAAACAGAATCCGCAACGCCCAGCCGCAAGTCGCAGATCGATTCGCTCCTGCTCAAACTCCCGAACGTGAGCACGAAGAAAATCAATGGTCTGGACGCC
>JAHEDO010000159.1 GCA_024641185.1 Burkholderiaceae bacterium
CCGAACCTGGTGCCCTACCAGACCTTCAAGGCATCCGACGGCTGGATCATCATCGCGGTGGGCAATGACGAGCAGTACCGGCGTTTCTGCGAGACCGGCGGATGCCCGGAACTGGTGACCGACCCGCGCTTTCTGCGGGTGCGCGACCGGATCCGCAATCGCGACGAACTGATCCCCTTGCTCTCGCATATGGTCGGGAAGCGCACGAGCCAGCAATGGATCGACGCGCTCGAGGCGGCCAGCGTGCCCTGCGGACCGATCAACAACCTCGCCCAGGTGTTCGAGAACCCGCAGGTCAAGGCACGGGGGCTGCGGGTCGACATCGAGCGCGAGGACGCCGGCCCGGTGAAGCTCGTCGGCAGCCCGATGCGATTTTCCGCGACGCCGGTGCGCTACACGCTGCCCCCGCCGAGGCTCGGCGAGCACACGCGTGAGGTGCTCACGCAACTGCTCGGCTACGACGAGGCCGCGCTCGCCGAACTGGGCACTGTCCCGACGCAGGCCTGAAGCGTCCCGGACGCCCGCGCCGGGGCCCGTCGCCCGGCCGCTCGCGCCGCGCGGAATTTCGGACTGGAGCGGCAACACGACGGTTGGCGTTCCACTGGGGCGCCGTCATAATCGCGTCCTCGTTCTCTGCGCACGCTGGTGAACGTCACGCGTCGACAAACTGCGCGAGGGCGGACCCGATCGACGGTCAGGCGGCAAGGGAAGATCCGGCGCGGGCCGGCCATGAGGAGGTACACAGCATGAAAGTGCGCAATCACCGCGACCTGTGGGCCGGTGTGATGTTCTTCGTGTTCGGTGTGCTGTTCATGGTCCTCTCGCAGCAGTACAAGATGGGCACGGCCGGGAGGATGGGGCCGGCCTACTTCCCGACGATGCTCGGCGCGCTGCTCGCGATTCTCGGGCTGGCGATCTTCTTCGGCGCCTACGCCAAGGTGAACCGGGAGATGAAGCTCGAGTCGGTCGGCTGGCGCGAGCTCTCGCTGGTGCTCTTCTCGGTGGCGCTGTTCGCGCTGCTGCTCCCTCTGATGGGCATGGTGATCGCGCTGGTGGTGCTGATCGGCGTCTCGTCGCTGGCCAGCCACGAGTTCTCGCTCAAGGACACGGCGGGTTCCACGGTGGTGCTGATCGCGTTGTCCTACCTCGTCTTCGCCAAGGGGCTGGAGCTGCAGTTCCCGGTCTGGCCGACGTTCCTGACCCACTGAGCGCGGACCCATCGTCATGGAACAGCTCTTCTCGAATCTCGCGCTCGGCCTGGCGACCGCCGCCACACCGGACAACATCTTCTTCTGCTTCGTCGGGGTACTGCTGGGCACGCTGATCGGCGTGCTGCCCGGCATCGGTCCGCTGGCGACGATCGCGATGCTGCTGCCGGCCACCTACAAGATGGCCGACCCGACCACGGCGCTGATCATGCTGGCCGGCATCTACTACGGCGCGCAGTACGGCGGCTCCACCACCGCGATCCTGGTCAACCTGCCGGGCGAGATCTCCTCGGTGGTGACCACGCTCGACGGCTACCAGATGGCACGAAAGGGCCGCGCCGGTCCGGCGCTGGCGATCGCCGCGTTCGGCTCGTTCTTCGCGGGCACCGTCGCGACCTTCCTCATTGCCGCGTTCGCGCCGCCGCTCTCGGAGCTCGCGTTCAAGTTCGGACCGGCCGAGTACTTCGCGCTGATGGTGCTCGGCCTGGTCGCGGCCGTGGTGCTCGCGCACGGCTCCATCCTCAAGGCGCTGGCGATGGTGGTCTTCGGCCTGCTGCTCGGGATGATCGGCACCGACGTGAACTCCGGCGTCGCCCGCTTCAGTTTCGACGTTCCTGAGCTTTCCGACGGCATCGAGCTGGCGGTGATCGCGATGGGCATGTTCGGCTTCGGCGAGATCATCGCCAATCTCGAGCAGCGCGAGCACCGCGAGGTGTTCACGAGCAACGTCGGGCGACTGATGCCGAGCTGGATCGAATTCAAGCAGTCGGTGATGCCGTCGATCCGGGGCACGGCGCTGGGCTCGCTGCTGGGCGTGCTGCCGGGCGGCGGAGCGGTGCTCTCGTCGTTTGTTTCCTACGCGCTCGAGAAGAAGGTCTCGAAGACGCCCGAGCGCTTCGGCCACGGGGCGATCGAGGGCGTGGCGGGCCCGGAATCGGCGAACAACGCCGGCGCCCAGACCTCGTTCATTCCGATGCTCACGCTGGGAATCCCGACCACGCCGGTGATGGCGCTGATGGTCGCGGCAATGATGATCCACAACATCCAGCCCGGGCCGCAGGTGATGACCAGCAACCCGCCGCTGTTCTGGGGCCTGATCACCTCGATGTGGATCGGCAACCTGCTGCTGGTGGTGCTGAACCTGCCCCTGATCGGCCTGTGGATCAAGCTGCTGACCGTGCCATATCGGATTCTGTACCCGGCGATCCTGCTGTTCTGCGTGGTCGGCGCGTATTCCCTGAACAACAACGTCTTCGACGTGTACATGACGATCCCGTTCGCGATCCTGGGCTACGTGTTCAAGAAGCTGGACTGCGAGCCGGCGCCGCTGCTGCTCGGCTTCGTGCTGGGCAAGCTGATGGAGGAGTACCTGCGTCGCGCGATGACGATCTCGCGCGGCGACTGGAGCGTGTTCGTCACGCGTCCGCTGTCGCTGACCATGCTGCTGATGGCGCTGGCACTGCTGGTGCTGGTGTTCCTGCCGGCGATCGCCAAGAAGCGCGAGGAGGCGTTCTCCGAAGAGGAGAGTTGATCTCGATGCGCGGAGGAATCCGATGAGACACCCCAACTTTCGCGGGAGCCGCCGATGACCGCGAACTACGACGTGCTCGCGTTCGACGTGTTCGGCACCGTCGTCGACTGGCACGGCTCGATCGCCCGAGAGGTCGACGCGATGTCGCTTGGCGTGGACGGTGCCACCTTCGCCAGCGCCTGGCGCGCCGGCTACAAGCCCGCGATGGACCGCGTGCGCCGCGGCGATCTCGGATGGACCCGCATCGACGACCTGCATCGGATGATCCTCGACGAGATCCTCGAGAAGTTCGGCGTGCGAAAGCTGGACGAGCGCGCCAAGCGCGAGCTCAACCTGGTCTGGCATCGGCTGTCGCCATGGCCCGACGCCGTCGCGGGACTGCGGCGGCTGAAGTCCCGCTACACGATCTGCACTCTGTCCAACGGCAATCTCGGACTGCTCGCCGACATGGCCAAGCGCGCCGAGATCCCCTGGGACCTGATCCTGTCGGCCGAGGTGTTCCGCCACTACAAGCCCGACCCCGAGACCTACCTGGGCGTGGCCGAGATCTTCGACGTCGCGCCCGGCCGGACGATGCTGGTCGCGGCCCACAAGGACGACCTCGCCGCCGCGAAAGCCTGCGGGCTTGCGACCGCGTTCGTCGAGCGTCCGCGCGAGTACGGTGCGGGGCAGCGCAAGGACATCGGACGCGACCATCCGTTCGACTTCCACGCGACGGACTTCGAGGATCTGGCCACCCAGCTAGGCTGTTGACCCCTACCTGGCCGCCGCCCCGCGGCGGCCGTGATGGCGATCGGCGCGCCGACTCGCAACGCCTGAGCGACGCAGACCGCAGCGATCTGCCTTCCCGACCCGACAGAGGATCAGTCTTGACCACTCACCCGCACTATTCGTTCGACTGGCGCACCCAGTACCCGAGCGTCCGGATCCCGGTGTTCGCGCGCAACGTCGTCGCGACCTCGCAGCCGCTGGCGGCGCAGGCCGGGCTGCGGATGCTGGCCAGGGGCGGCAGCGCGATCGACGCGACCATCGCCGCCGCAGCGGCGATCATGATCGTCGAGCCGGTCTCCAACGGCCTGGGCAGCGACGCGTTCGCCATCGTCTGGGACGGCGAGCGCCTGCAGGGGCTGAACGCGTCCGGCGTTGCCCCCGCCGCCTGGGATCCGGCGTACTTCGCGCGCCGGCACGATGGCGCGATCCCGCAGCGCGGTTGGGACTCGGTGACGGTGCCCGGTGCCATCGCCGGCTGGGCCGCATTGCACGAGCGCTATGGCCGACTGCCCTTCGCCGACCTGCTCGAGCCCGCGATCGAACTGGCCGAGCGCGGCTACGCGGTGACGCCGGTGGCCCAGCAGAAATGGGTGGCGCAGGCGCCGATACTGGAGAACATGCCCGGCTTCGCGCAGGCCTTCCTGCCGCGGGGACGCGCTCCCGAGATCGGCGAGCGCTTCAGCTTCGCGCAAGCCGGTCGCACGCTCAGGCGCATCGCTCAGTCGGGCGGGCGCGACTTCTACGAGGGCGAGACCGCCGAACGGATCGCGGCGTTCGCCGCCGAGCACGGTGCGGCGATGACGCTGGCCGATCTGCGCGGCTACGTGCCCGAATGGGTCGCGCCGATCTCCAAGGCCTACCGCGGCTTCGAGCTGCACGAGATCCCGCCCAACGGCCAGGGCATCGCCGCGCTGATGGCGCTGGGCATCCTGTCGAACTTCGACCTCCCGTCGCTGCCCGCGGACTGCGCCGAGCAGCGCCACCTGCAGATCGAGGCGATGAAGGCCGCCTTCGCCGACGTGTACCGCTACGTCGCCGACGCGCGCGCGATGACCGGGGTGCGGCCCGAGCACCTGCTCGACGACGGCTATCTGGCCGAGCGAGCCCGCCTCATCCGCCGCGATCGCGCCACCGATTTCGCGCACGGAACGCCGCCCGCCGGCGGCACGATCTACCTGAGCGCCGCCGACGAGAGCGGCATGATGGTCTCGTTCATCCAGTCCAACTACATGGGCTTCGGCTCGGGCGTCGTGGTCCCGGAAGCGGGCGTCTCGCTGCAGAACCGCGGCTTCGGCTTCAGCGTCGACCCGAAGCACCCCAATGTCGTCGCCCCCGGAAAGCGCCCGTTCCACACGATCATCCCGGCATTCCTGACGCGCGACGGCAAGCCGCAGATGAGCTTCGGCGTGATGGGCGGAAACATGCAGCCGCAGGGTCACCTGCAAACGCTGCTGCGGATGGTCGATCACCACCAGAACCCGCAAGCCGCCTGCGATGCCCCCCGGTGGAAGGTCGGCCGCGGGCTGTCGGTGGACGTCGAGTCCGCGATGCAGGCCGAGGTCGTCGCCGGACTGCGCGCGCGCGGACATCAGCTCGAGTCGATCGCCGATCCCTACATGGACTTCGGGTCCGGGCAGTTCATCTGGCGCCAGAGCGACGACATGGCCGACGGCTACATCGCCGCGAGCGACAGCAGGCGCGACGGTTGCGCGGTGGGATTCTGATTCCGCACCGCCGGCAAGGGCTCGACCCGGGGCGGACGATACAATCGGAGGACGCATGAGACGGAGAGCACGATGACGCAGAAAACCTACGACAAGGTCCCCCCTCGCAAGGTCGCATTCCTCGGCCTGGGCGTGATGGGATATCCGATGGCCGGGCACCTGAAGCGCGCCGGGCATGATGTCACCGTCTACAACCGGACCTCCGCGAAGGCCGACCAGTGGGCCGCGGAGTACGGCGGCGGCGCGGCGCCCTCGCCCAGGCAGGCGGTTCACGGCGCGGACATCGTGTTCGCCTGCGTCGGCAACGACGACGACCTGCGCTCGATCGTGCTCGGCGAGCACGGCGCGCTGGCGGGCATGAAACCCGACTCGGTGTTCGTCGATCACACCACCGCGTCGGCGAAGGTCGCACGCGAGCTCCACGAGACGGCAAAGCAGCGCGGCCTTCACTTCGTCGACGCGCCCGTCTCGGGCGGGCAGGCCGGCGCGGTCAACGGCGTGCTGACCGTGATGTGCGGGGGAGACCCGGCGCCGTTCGACCGGGTCAAGCCGATCGGCATGGCCTTCGCGCGCGCTTTCACGCTGATCGGCCCGTCCGGGTCCGGGCAGCTGGCCAAGATGGTCAACCAGATCTGCATCGCCGGCCTTCTGCAGGGACTCTCCGAAGGCGTGAACTTCGGACTGCAGTCCGGGCTCGACATGAAGCTGGTCCTCGAGGTGATCGGCAAGGGCGCGGCGCAGTCGTGGCAGATGGACAACCGCGGCACGACGATGATCGAGGACAAGTTCGACTTCGGCTTCGCGGTCGACTGGATGCGCAAGGACCTCGGCCTGTGCCTGGACGAAGCCAAGCGCAACGACGCCGCGCTTCCGGTCACCGCGCTCGTCGACCAGTTCTATGGCGACGTGCAGGCGATGGGCGGCAGCCGCCACGACACCTCGAGCCTGATCCGCCGGCTGCGTCGCACGAAGTGATCGCACGACGATGACGGATCGGACGGGTCGCGCGAGTGCGCCGGACGATCTGGTGGGCGAAGCGAGGCGCCGGCGCGCTGCTGGCGATCGTACTGCTCGTACTTGGAGGATCGCAGGTGGGACTTTTCTCGGGTAAGCGCCCGGTCGCGCATCTGGGTGTGGACGCCGGCAAGCTCAAGCCGGTTCGTGCGCACTACTGGAACGCGGTGTCGAGCTTCGCCACCAGCGACTACCATCGGATCGACCCGCTGCGCACCGGCGACGATCCGCAGGCGGACTTCGGCAGGCTGCGTGAGATCGTCAAGGCGTTTCCGGGCGCAACGGTGATCACCGACTCACCGGGATATCTGTACGCCGAGTTCACCACGCCGGTGCTGAAGTTCGTCGACGACGTGGAGTTCCTGCTCGATGCGTCCGCGGGCGTCATCCACGTCCGGTCGGCGTCGCGGCTCGGTCGCAAGGACCTGGGCGTGAATCGCAAGAGGATCGAAGCGATTCGTGCGCGCCTGGACGCCGCGAACGCCGCTGCCTCCTCAACCCCTCCTCAAGGAAACAACGACATGAACCAGCAGACCCTCCCATCCGGCCTGAAGATCGAAGACGTGACCGTCGGCGGCGGCGACGAAGCCCGCGCCGGCGCGAATGTGCGCGTGCACTACACCGGCTGGCTTTACGAGAACGGTACCGCAGGGCGCAAGTTCGACTCGAGCAAGGACCGGGGCGAGCCGTTCAGCTTTCCGCTGGGCGCGGGCCATGTGATCCGCGGCTGGGACGAAGGCGTGGCCGGCATGAAGGTCGGCGGCACCCGGCGCCTGATCATCCCGGCCGATCTCGGCTACGGCGCGCGCGGTGCGGGAGGCGTGATCCCGCCGAATGCGACCCTGCTTTTCGAGGTCGACCTGCTCGGCGTCTGAAGATGAGCGAACCTTCGCCTGTTTCGATTTCGAATTTCGTCCGCACGATCGTCGACGCGGACCTGGCGGCCGGGAAGTTCGCCGGGCGCCGCTGGGCCGGGCGGCCCGGCATCGCCCGCGACCATCGGGCCGGCGGCCCGGATCCGGCGCGCATACGGACCCGTTTCCCGCCCGAGCCCA
>JAHEDO010000160.1 GCA_024641185.1 Burkholderiaceae bacterium
GCGCCTTGGCGGGGCGGTGGGGACATCGTGAGGCTCCTCGCTGGAACACGGATTCTCGCAGACCGGCAGACAACCCGTGCGGGAGGGCGTCGCCTCTTCGTGCGGCCTACGGCATGCTGCTGGCGGCCTGCTGCCTCCTGCCTGCGGCCTGCGGCCTGCTGCCTGCTGCCTGCGGCCTGCTGCCGGCGCTCAGCGCTCAGCGCTCAGCGCCTCGTCTTGTAGCCGGTGACCATCGCCTTGACCAGATTCTCCCGGTGGATCGCGCTCGAGACCAGCGCCCCGGCCACGTGCAGGAAGACGAGCACCAGCGTGAGGTTGGACAGCGTTTCGTGAATCTCGCCCCAGAAGCCGTGTTCACCCGCGTCGCCTTCGCTGGGGTCGCCGCCGCTCGCCTTGCGCTCGTTGTGGGCCATCGCCACCGGGACGTAGCGGATTTCGATGCCCGCTAGCGGGCCGTGGCCCTGCGCGCCATAGACCAGCAGGCCGCTCCAGCAGGTGGCGATCAGGCAGACCAGCAACGCGACGATCATCCAGCCGCCCGCCGGATTGTGGCCGAGGTAGTGCTGCGGCTTGAACGCGACGACGGACTTCAGGTAACTCGCGGTTGCCGCGCGGCCGCGGACGAAGTCGGTGAATCTCGCGTGCCGGGTTCCGACGAATCCCCACACGACACGAAACGCGACGAGCGCGAGCACGCCGTAGCCGGTGTAGACGTGCAGCAGACTGTCTTCGTCCCCGCTCAGGTAGGCGGTGAAGAAGAGCACGACCAGTGACCAGTGAAAGACCCGGACCGCGATATCCCAGACCCTGACGCGTGCCGGTGCTGTCATCGCTGTCTTCCTTGCGTGAGGAGGAGGCGTCCGTGCATCGGCAGTCACGCCATCTCGACGACGATCTTGCCGAAGTGTGCGTTGCCGCGCATGTGCTCGAACGCATCGCCGATCCGCTCGAACGGGAAGACGCGGTCGATGGGCAGCGCGAGCCTGCCGGTGGCCAGGTGCGGGCCGAGGTCGGCGATCATGCGCCGGTTGATCTCGCGCACCTCCTGCACCGATCGCGTCCTGAAGGTCACGCCGACGTAGTCGATGCGCCTGAGCGCGTGCAGGTCGAAGTCGAACTCGGCGCGCGTTCCCGCGAGCCGTCCGACGTTGACGATGCGCCCGAGCACCGCAGCGGCCATCATGTTCTGGTTGGCAACATGGCCCGAGAGCTGATCGACGATCAGGTCGACGCCGCGGCCGCCGGTCGCCTTCACCACCTGTTCGACCCATCCGTCGTCGCTGCTGTCGAGCGCGAGGTCGGCGCCGAATTCGGCCAGGCGCGCGCGCCGTCCAGCGTTCGTCGACGTTCCGATGACCGTCGCCGCGCCCATCAGCCTGGCGATCTGCAGCGCCATCAGCCCGACGCCCGACGACGCACCCTGTATCAGCACCGACTCGCCCGCCTTCAGCCTTCCGTTGGTCACCAGCGCGTCGTGCATCGTCTGCAGCGCGACCGGCAGCGTGGTCGCCCGCTCGAAGCTCATCGACGATCCGGGCAGCTTCATCGTCCTGCCGACGTCGGCCACCGCGTACTGCGCGAATGCGGCCTTGCCCGAGCACATCACCCGGTCGCCGGGCGCGAACCCGGTCGCCGCCGCGCCGGTCTCGACGACTTCACCGGCCCACTCCATGCCGAGCACCGTGCCCGCGCCGCCGACCTTGCCGTGCATCTGCCCGGCGAGCACGCCGAGATCGGCCCGGTTCAGCGCGCAGGCGCGTACTCGGACCAGCACCTCCTCGGGGCCCGGTGTCGGCGCCTCGACCTCGGCCAGCTCCAGCCCCTGCTTGCCTCGGATCGCCGCTTTCATCATGTTCATTGCCTGTCCTTTTCCGGTTGCCGTGCAGACCCGATGCCAGCGCGTCGCGGTCGCCACCGCTGCGCCGCAGGCGCCCGACATTCACACGAAGTGCGCTGCCGGCCCCCGGACCTCAGTAGCCTGCGAGCGCCGCGTAACGATCGGCGTGGAAGTTCGCGTCGCCAAGCAGCTCCTGGCCGACACGCACGCGCTTCATGAACAGCCCGATGTCGAATTCGTCGGTCATCCCCATGCCGCCGTGCATCTGCACGCCCTCGCGCACCGCGAGGTCGGCCGTCGTGCACGCCAGCGCCTTGGCGGCCGACACGGCGGCGCGCGCCTCGGCCGGGTCCGCGTCCAGCGCCTGCAGCGCGTGCAGCACCAGCGAATGCGCGAGTTCGATGTCGCAGTAAAGCGTTGCCATCCTGTGCTGCAGCGCCTGGAATTCGCCGATGAACCGGTCGAACTGCTTGCGTTCCTTGAGGTAGGCGAGCGTGCGCGCGAACACTTCTTCGGCGCTGCCCATCAGTTGCGCCGCGACGACGGCGCGCCCGACGTCCAGGATTTCTTCGAGCAGCAGGCCGCCCTGTCCGACACCGCCGAGCACGGCGTCCGGGCCGACGCGAACGCCGGACATCCGCACGCGTGCGGCGTTGTGCGAGTCGACCATCGACGTGCGTTCGACGCCGACGCCGTCGGCCCCGGGTTCGATCAGGAACAGCGTGATGCCTTCGCCCTGCGCGCCCGGTGGTGCAGTGCGCGCCGACACGATGAGCAGCTGCGCGACATGGCCGTCGACGACGAAGGTCTTCGCGCCATCGAGCACGAACCCGTCGCCGTCGCGCCGCGCTGCGGTGGCCAGCTCGAAGGGGCGGTGCTTGGACGACTCGTCGAGCGCCAGCGCGGCGATCAGTTCACCGGCAGCGATGCCCGGCAGCCAGCGCTGCTTCTGCGCATCGCTACCGGCGCGCGCCAACGCGCGCGCGGCGAGCACCGCTGTGGATACGAACGGTGAGGGCGTCAGCGTGCGGCCCAGTTCCTGCGCGATCACGCCGGCCTCGACGACGCCCAGTCCCACGCCGCCGTGGTCCTCGGGGACCAGCGCGCCGGTGAACCCGAGCTCCGCGAAGCGGCGCCAGATGTCGAGGCTGAACCCGGCCGGGTCGCCGCCGTCGCGCAGCTTGCGCAGGTGCGCGACCGGCGCGTTCTCGGTCAGGAAGGCCTGCGCGCTGTCGCGCAGCATCTGCTGCTCTTCGTTCAATACGAGGGCCATGTCGATTCCTTTCAGGCGCCGGGCAGGCCGAGCAGTCTCTTGGCGACGATGTTCAGCTGCACCTCGCTGGTACCGCCTTCGATGGAGTTCCCCTTGGTCCGAAGCCAGGTGCGCGCGAGCGCGCCTTCGTGCGAACGTTCGCCGTCCCACTCCAGGCCGTCGGTGCCGGCCACCGACATCATCAGTTCCCAGCGCCGCTTGTTCAGCTCCGCGCCGTAGTACTTGAGCGCCGACGAGAAGGCGGGGTCGCCCTGGCCGCGGCGCGCGCGATCGCCGGTGCGCTCCATCAGGCACCGGAACGCGAGTTCGTCGATCTCGAAGCGCGCGATGTCGGTTCTCAGCGCGCCGTCGCGCAGCCGGCCGTCGTCGGCAAGCCCCACGGCCTGCGCGGCGAACCGGCCCAGCGGCTTGGCCGCGGCGCGATCGCCGATGCCGCCGATCATCTCGCGCTCGTGCGTGAGCAGGTACTTGGCGATGGTCCAGCCGCCGTTGGGCTCCCCGACCAGGTTCCCGGCCGGCACCTTGACGTTGTCGAAGAAGGTCTCGCAGAACGGCGACTTGCCCGAGATCAGCATGATCGGTCGGGTGCTCACGCCCGGCGATTCCATGTCGAAGAGCAGGAAGCTGATGCCGGTGTGCTTCTTCGCGCCGAAGTCGGTCCTCACCAGGCAGAAGATCCAGTCCGCCTTGTCCGCGTAAGAGGTCCAGATCTTCTGGCCGCTGACGACGAAATGATCGCCCTGCAGCTCCGCGCGTGTCTGCAGCGACGCCAGGTCCGATCCGGCGTTGGGTTCCGAGTAACCCTGGCACCAGCGGATCTCGCCGCGCGCGATCTTCGGGAGATGTTCGAGCTTCTGCGCTTCGGAGCCGTACTTCAGCAGCGCCGGGCCGAGCATCCAGATACCGAAACTGTCCAGCGGCGAGCGGCAGCCGAGCGCGCGCATTTCCTGGCGCAGCGCCTGCGCCTGCTCCTTGCCGAGTTCGGCGCCGCCATAGGCGCGCGGCCAGGTCGGCACGGTCCAGCCGCGCTCGGCCATGCGCTGCATCCAGACGCGCTGGGCGTCGGACTGGAACTTGAAGCGACGCCCGCCCCAGCAGGCGTCGTTATCGCTGGTGACCGGCCGGCGCATCTCCGGCGGGCAGTTGGCTTCCAGCCAGGCGCGGGTCTCCCGGCGAAAGCTGTCGAGGTCGGTCATGGTTCGCTCCGCGATGGGGTCGAGGGGGTCGGTTTCCAGAGTAAGCCTCCGGCGGCGCGCGCCGGCCATCTCTGCGGGTCGGCCCGAATTCAGACTATATTCGATCGGCACTCCCGTCCGGATCCGCGCGCCGTTTCGATCGGCCCGCCGGCGTCGCGCGCCTCTCGCCCGGGTCTGGCGCGGGCCGCCGAGGGCGTCAGCCGCCGATCAGGCGGCTGATCACCGGGTGATAGCGCGCGCCGTCGCCGCTGGCGATCGACTCCTCGTACCAGCCGTCGACGATCCGCGCTCCCCGCGCGTCGACACCGGTCTCGGCGGCGAGCCGCAGCGCGTAGGAAAGGTCCTTGCGCGCGTACTCGACCGAGAACGCGCGCTCGGGAAACTCGTCGGGCAGCACCGACTTCATGCCGTGACTGCGCAGCGCGAAACTGTCGGCGGAGCCCTTGGACAGGGCATCGAACAGCAGCGCCGGGTCGACGCCCGCGCGTTCGCCGATCGCCTTCGCTTCGCACAGCGCGACGACGGTTTCGAACAGCACCATGTTGTTCAGGATCTTGACGACCTGGCCGCAGCCGACCGGGCCGCAGTGGGTGATGTCGGTCGCGAAGGTGGCGATCAGCGGGCGCACCCGTTCGAACGCGTCGGGTTCGCCGCCGACCATCACCGCGAGCGTGCCGGCCTGCGCGGCGGCGCGCGTTCGCGCCACCGGCGCGTCCATGAAGACGGCGCCCCGCGCGGCGAACGCGCTGGCGAGTGCGCGGGTCGTGTCGACCGGGGAGGTGCTCAGGTCGACGATGAACTGTCCCGGGCGCGCGGCGGCCAGGAGCCCCTGCGGGCCATGGCACAGCGCGTGCACGACCTCGCCCGAGGGCAGCGACATGAACACGACGTCGCCGCCGCGCGCGACATCGGCGACCGACTCCGCGATCGCGACGCCGTCGGCGGCGAGCCGCTCGAGCGGCTCGCGCTCGCGGTCGAGCGCGATCGTCGGCAGTCCGCTCTTCAGTGCAAGGTTGCGGCAGATGGGCTCGCCCATCACGCCCACGCCGATGAATCCGATCCTCTCCAGCTTCGTGTCCACGTTCTTCCTTTCGATACCCTGGCGCCCGGCGGCGACTGGTCGCACCGCCGGTTTACACTGATGCCATGTTCGCGCCTTTCAGGCAAGCGCCGGCGACGCCGACCTTCTGGAGATGAAATGACTGGCCACAGGATCGCCGTGATTCCGGGTGACGGGATCGGCAAGGAAGTGATGCCCGAAGGGCTTCGGGTGCTCGAGGCCGCCGCGCGCAAGTTCGGCATCGCGCTGAACTTCGACCATTTCGACTTCGCGAGCTGCGACTACTACGCCAGGCACGGCGAGATGATGCCGGCGAACTGGAAACAGCTGATCGGGGGGCACGACGCGATCTACTACGGTGCGGTCGGCTGGCCGGCGACCGTTCCCGACCACATCTCGCTGTGGGGATCGCTGCTGCTGTTTCGTCGGGAGTTCGACCAGTACATCAACCTGCGGCCGGTGCGGCTGATGCCGGGCGTGCCGAGCCCACTGGCCAACCGCAAGCCGGGCGACATCGATTTCTACGTGGTGCGCGAGAACACCGAAGGGGAGTATTCGTCGGTCGGCGGCAAGATGTTCCCGGGAACCGATCGAGAGTTCGTGCTGCAGGAATCGATCTTCACCCGCATCGGCGTCGACAGGGTGCTGCGCTACGCGTTCGAACTCGCGAAGAAGCGCCCGAAGAAGCATCTCACGTCGGCCACGAAATCCAACGGAATCTTCATCTCGATGCCCTACTGGGACGAGCGGGTGGCCGAGATGGCGGCCGCGTACCCGGACGTGAAGGTCGACAAGTTCCACATCGACATCCTGACCGCGCACTTCGTGCGCAACCCGCACTGGTTCGACGTGGTCGTCGCGTCCAACCTGTTCGGCGACATTCTGTCCGACCTCGGCCCGGCCTGCACCGGCACGATCGGGATCGCGCCTTCGGCCAACATCAATCCCGAGCGCAAGTTCCCGTCGCTGTTCGAGCCGGTGCACGGCTCGGCACCCGACATCGCGGGCAAGGGCGTGGCCAACCCGATCGGACAGATCTGGTGTGGCGCGATGATGCTCGAGCACCTCGGCCATCGCGACGCGCACGACGCGATCCTCGCGGCGATCGAGAAGGTGACCGCCGACGGTCCGCGCACGCCGGACATGGGCGGCAGTGCGAACACGGTCGAGGTCGGCCGCGCGGTCGCGGCGGCGCTCGGCTGAAGCCGGCGACTGCCTGTCCGGTGAGTCGGGCCTGTCGATGACCCTTTCCGATCCGCGCGATCTCCTGCTTCGCAGCCTTCGCGCCGCCGTTGCGGCGGCGGATCCGCTCGAGGTGCTGGCCACGCATCTGCCGTCGATAGAGGAGATCGGCAGCTACAGCCGCACCCTGGTGGTCGGCGCGGGCAAGGCCGCTGCGAGCATGGCGATGGCGGTCGAGCGCCACTGGCCGGCGCAGGCGCAGCTCGACGGGCTGGTGGTCACCCGATACGCGCACGGCCTGCCCTGCAGCCGGATCCGCGTGATCGAGGCCGGCCATCCGGTGCCCGACGAGGCCGGCGAGCGCGCGGCGGCCGACATCCTCGCCGCCGCGTCGGCGCTCGGCGCGCAGGACCTGCTGCTCGTGCTGGTGTCGGGCGGAGGGTCGAGCCTGCTCAGCCTGCCGGTGGACACGGTGCCGATGGCCGACCTGAAGGCGGTCACGCGCGCCCTGCTGGCCAGCGGCGCGCCGATCCAGGAAATGAACGTGGTGCGCAAGCACCTGTCGCGCATCCAGGGCGGCCGCCTGGCGCAGGCCACCGCCGCCAGTGTGCTCGCGCTGGTCGTCTCGGATGTCGCGGGCGACGACCTGTCGGCGATCGCATCGGGCCCCTGCGCCGCGGACCCGAGCAGCTATCGCGACGCGCTGGACATTCTCGAGCGCTGGGACGTGGTGGCGCCGCCGAGCGTCGCG
>JAHEDO010000161.1 GCA_024641185.1 Burkholderiaceae bacterium
AGACTCTCCACTCGAACTTCGCCGCCCGCCGATGGCGCGTGGACGAAGCGCCCTTCGCCGATGTAGATCCCGACGTGCGAGAAGGTGCGACGCAGCGTATTGAAGAAGACCAGGTCTCCGGGTCGCAACTGTTCGCGGCCGATCGCCTCGCCAGCCCGACTGATCTCTTCGGCGCGGCGCGGCAGGATCAGGCCCGCCGCTTCGTGAAACACGTAACGCACGAGTCCGCTGCAGTCCAGCCCGGTCTCCGGCGTGTTGCCGCCGAACTTGTAGTTGACACCGAGCAGCGACAATGCGCGAACCACCAGATCACGCGCGACGTGTTGCTCCTGGGGGGCCGCGTCCGCGGCGAGCGCCTGCGCGACCGTTCCGGTGAGCAGCGCCAGGGCCAGCGACACTCTCCCGAAACTGCGCATGAGCAAACGTATCGGCGTGGGGAGGGGCGGGCGCGGCATTGGGTGCGTTTCGCTCTTGTCTCGCCCGCTGTGAATGGCGGCCTCTCGTGTGTGTGCCCCGCAAACCGAAGGGCCGTTCGTTCAAGCCCGAAGGGTAAAGACTTCGCGGTCGGCTGTCAAAATTTCCGACACCGTCAGGCGAGCGTAAGCGGTAATCGTAGAATCGAGGCAGCTGAATCGAGGAGGCGACATGGACCTGACGAGCTTTCATCGGCGATCGATCGACGACCGTGAGGGGTTCTGGGCGGAACAGGCTCGCCTCATCCACTGGCACAAGCCCTTCGGCAAAGTGCTGGACTACTCGAAGCCACCGTTCGCGCGCTGGTTCGTCGGCGGCGAGACGAACCTGTGCTTCAACGCGATCGATCGCCATCTTCCGACCCAGGCGGATCTGCCCGCGCTGATCTTCGTCTCGACCGAGACGGGCGAGGAGCGCACCTACACCTTTGCGCAGCTGCATCAGGAAGTGATGCGCATGGCGGCGATCATGCTGGAGCAGGGCGTAGGTCGCGGTGACCGCGTGCTGATCTACATGCCGATGATCCCCGAGGCTGCGTTTGCGATGTATGCCTGCGCTCGCATTGGCGCCATCCACTCGGTGGTGTTCGGCGGATTCGCGTCACACAGTCTCGCGTCGCGCATCGACGACGCGTCCCCGAAGCTGATCGTGTCCGCCGACGGCGGCTCGCGCGCGGGCAAGGTGGTGCCTTACAAACCGCTCCTGGACGAGGCGATCCGCCTGGCGGCGCACAAGCCCGCGAAGGTGCTGCTGGTCGACCGCAAGCTCGCGGCGATGGACCTGGTGTCGGGTCGCGACCTCGATTACGCGTCGCAGCGCGAAAAGCACCGCGACGCTCAGGTGCCGGTGACATGGCTCGAATCCAACGAGGTGAGCTACACGCTGTACACCTCCGGCACGACGGGAAAGCCGAAAGGCGTGCAGCGCGACGTCGGCGGCTACGCGGTCGCACTCGCCGCATCGATGAAATACATCTTCTGCGGCAATCCCGGCGAGACCTACTTCTCGTCGAGCGATATCGGCTGGGTGGTCGGACACTCGTACATCATCTACGCGCCGCTGATCGCGGGCATGGCGACGATCGTCTACGAGGGCACGCCATTGCGGCCGGATGCCGGAATCCTGTGGAAACTGGTCGAGCAGTACAAGGTGACCGTGATGTTCTCGGCACCGACGGCGATCCGTGTGCTGAAGAAGCAGGATCCCGCGTTTCTGACGAAGTACGACACGTCGAGCCTGCGCGCATTGTTCCTTGCCGGCGAGCCTCTCGATGAACCGACGGCGCGCTGGATCTCCGAGGGGCTGGGGCGGCCGATCATCGACAACTACTGGCAGACCGAGACGGGCTGGCCGATCCTCACCGTGGCTCACGGCGTGGAGAAGACGCCCACCCGCTTCGGCAGCCCGGGCATGCCGATGTACGGCTACGACGTGCGGCTTCTGCACGAGGGCACCGGCGAGGAGGTCGGCGTCAACGAGAAAGGCGTGGTCGCGATCGCGCCGCCGCTGCCGCCGGGCTGCATGCAGACCGTCTGGGGTGACGACGAGCGATTCGTGTCGACGTACTTCACCAGCGTGCCGGGCAAGATGGTCTACTCGACCTTCGACTGGGGCATCCGCGACGAAGACGGTTACTACTTCATCCTGGGCCGCACGGACGACGTGATCAACGTCGCGGGCCATCGGCTCGGCACGCGCGAGATCGAGGAGTCCATCTCGAGCCATTCGTCGGTCGCCGAATGCGCGGTGGTCGGCGTGGCGGACCAGCTCAAAGGGCAGGTCGCGATGGCATTCGTCGTGCTCAAGGACCCGGCGCAGGCGTCGACTCCGGAGACGCGCATGGCGCTCGAGGGCGAGATCATGCGAACGGTGGACAAACAGCTCGGCGGGGTGGCGCGGCCCTCGCGCGTGCATTTCGTGACGCTGCTCCCGAAGACGCGCTCGGGCAAGGTCGTGCGGCGCGCGATCCAGGCGCTGTGCGAGCGCCGCGACGCGGGCGATCTCACCACGCTCGAGGACCCTTCGGCGCTGGAGCAGGTCAGGCAGGCGGTCGGCGGCTGAGCCCTCAGACGACGAGTGCGGGCTCGCTGATCGCGGCGATCTGCTCTCGCAGCTCCAGTATCCGGTCCTGCCAGTAGCGCTCGGTGCCGAACCAGGGAAACGCGGCGGGGAACGCCGGGTCGTCCCAGCGGCGCGCGATCCATGCGCTGTAGTGGATCAGCCGAAGGGTGCGCAGAGGCTCGAGCAGGCGCAGTTCCCGCCGGTCGAACTCCATGAAGTCCTCGTAGCCGGCGAGCACATCGCCTAGCTGGCTCGACATCGCACGCGCGTCGCCAGAGAGCAGCATCCAGAGGTCCTGTATCGCGGGTCCGTTGCGCGCGTCGTCGAAGTCCACGAAGTGCGGGCCATCATCGGTCCAGAGGATGTTGCCCGGGTGACAGTCGCCGTGAAGCCGCAGCAGGCGCGGCTGGCCGATTTCGTCGAACGCGCGCTGTACGCCGTCCATCGCCTGGTCGATCGCAGCCCGCCACGCGGGTCGCAGCGCGGCGGGAATGCTGTCGTGCGCGAGCAGCCAGTCCCGGGGTTCTTCGCCGAAACTCGCGACGTCGAGTGCCGGTCGCTCGCGAAACGGGGCGACCGCGCCCACCGCGTGGATGCGTCCGATGAAACGCCCGATCCACTCCAGCGTCGCGGAGTCGTCGAGCTCGGGTGCGCGCCCGCCGCGCCTAGGGTAAAGCGCGAAGCGGAAGTCCTCGAACGCGTGCAGCGTGCGTCCGTCGATCAGCAGCGGCGCGACCACCGGGATCTCGCGTTGTGCAAGGTCGATGGTGAACTCGTGGTCTTCCAGGATCTGCGCGTCGCTCCAGCGCGACGGGCGATAGAACTTCGCGACCACGCAACTCCCGTCTTCGAGCCAGACCTGGTAGACGCGGTTCTCGAAGCTGTTGAGCTGGAGCAGCCGGCCGTCGCAACGCAGGCCGATCGATTCGACCGCGTCGAGCAGGCGGTCGGGCGTCAACCTGGCGTAGGGAATCGCCGTCGCGCCGGCGGGGCCGGGCGCATCGTGTTCGGTCATCGGGTATGCCTGCATCGGTCCATCGTCGCATTGTAGACAGCGCGAGCGGCGTGCCCCTCGCTTAGAATCCCCGGCATGGACGGTGCCTGGCTGAAGGGACTCATCTCGTCGCTGCTGTTGCCTCCGGCGGGTCCGTTGCTGGTCGCGCTGATCGGGGCGTGGCTGATGCGAAAGGCTTCGGGCACCCGGGCGCGCGCCGGCCGCGGGTTGCTGACCGCGGGCCTGCTCAGCGCCTGGCTGCTCTCGACCCCGGCTGTGGCCGAGGCGCTGATCGGCTGGCTCGAAGCCTATTCGCCGCCGGCGCTGACAGGCGAAGCCCTGGCCGAGAAGCTGCGCGGGCCGTCGCCGCCCGGCGCGATCGTCGTGCTCGGCGGGGGGGTGCGGCACAACGAACGCGATTGGCCTTGGCACGAGTATCCGAACATGCGCACCCTGGAGCGGCTGGCCTTCGGTGCGCTGCTCGCGCGCGAAAGTGGGCTGCCCGTCCTTGTCAGCGGTGGCACCCCGCCCAAGCGCGAAGCGTCGGAGGCGGCAATGATGGCCCGCACGCTCGAGGCTAGCTTCGGGTTGAAGGCGCGGTGGGTCGAGGACCAGTCGCGGGACACCGCCGAGAATGCGCTGGAATCGGCGCGCCTGCTGCGCGCCGACGGCATTCGGCGCGTGGTGCTGGTCACGCAGGCGTATCACATGCCGCGTGCGCGCGCGGCATTCGCGGCCGCCGGCCTGCAGGTGATTGCCGCGCCGCACGGTTTCTCGGGGAGTTTCGAGTTAGACGGCTGGAGGTCCATGATCCCGAGCGCAGGCGCGGTCGGGCTGAGTTGGCTCGCGACCCACGAGACGATCGGGCTGCTCTGGTATCGGGTGCGCGGTCACCTGTGACGAGCGAGCGAACCGGCTCGGCGAGCAGCGCCGAGCCGCGCATATCGGAGGTCTTCGCGCTGCGTTTGACGCGCCGCGGGAATGCGTTGACGGCCGGGCCGCTACAATCCGGCTCGACTTCCGGAGATCTCCGATGACCTCGAAATCCCTGTCGACCACTGACCCGATCGACTGGCTCGCCCGCGCGGCGACGTTCACCGCTCCTGGCGTGTAGGCGAGATGGCGATTTTCGACCGTTCCGCGCTGAATCCGGGCGTCGCTCCGCGCGAAGTGTTCGCGTGGGCGATGTACGACTTCGCCAACTCAGGCTATACGACGGTCGTACTGACCGCCGTCTTCAATGCCTACTTCGTCGGGGCGGTCGCCGGCAACGCGTCCTGGGCGACGCTCGCCTGGACGCTTGCGCTCGCCGCCTCCAACGCACTCGTGATCGTGAGCGCGCCGGCGATCGGCGCCTATGCAGATGCGCATGGGGTCAAGAAGCGGCTGCTGCTGCTGTCGACCGTGGGCTGCGTGGTCGGAACGGCGGGGCTGGCGCTCGCACAGCCCGGAACCGTCGCGCTCGCGGTCATTGCGGTGATCGTATCCAATTACTTCTACAGCATGGGCGAGGGCCTGATAGCCGCCTTCCTTCCCGAGATCTCGCGGCGCGAATCGCTCGGCAAGGTGTCGGGCTGGGGATGGAGCTTCGGGTATTTCGGCGGGATGCTCACGCTCGGTCTTTGCCTTGCGGTGGTGCTTTCCTCGCAGGCAGCCGGCAAGCCGGCGAGCGAGTTCGTTCCGCTCACCATGCTCGTTACCGCGGTCGTCTTCGCGCTGGCTGCGATTCCCACCTTCGTCATGCTGCGAGAGCGCGCCAGTCCCGGTGCCGGCAGCGGGGCGCGTCACGGTCGGACCGCCTTCGAGCGGCTGCGCCACACCTGGCGCGAGTCGGCGCGGTTTCGCGACTTCCGCTGGCTGCTCGTGTGCGGATTCTTCTACCAGGCGGGGATCTCGGTGGTGATCGCGCTGGCCGCGGTCTATGCCGAGCAGGTCATGGGCTTCAAGCAGGTCCAGACGATGACGCTGGTCTTTCTCGTGAACATCGCGTCGGCGGCGGGCGCGTTCCTGTTCGGATACTGGCAGGATCGGCTGGGGCACAAGCGCGCGCTGGCGATCACGCTCTGGGGCTGGGTGCTGATGGTCACGCTCGCGGCGCTCGGGCAGTCGGTCGGCCTGTTCTGGGTCGCCGCGACGGTGGCTGGCCTGTGCATGGGGTCGAGCCAGTCGTGCGGGCGCGCGATGGTCGGGGCGATGACGCCGCCCGAGCGGCTGGCCGAGTTCTACGGACTGTGGACCTTCTCGGTGCGACTTTCGGCGATCATCGGGCCGGTCACCTATGGTCTCGTGACATGGGCCACGGTCGGGAACCACCGGCTCGCGATCGGGGTGACCGGGCTCTTCTTCCTGGTCGCGCTGGTCGTGTTGCGCAAGATCGACGTGCAGCGGGGCGAAGGCGCGGCGCATGCGCCGCGCGCCGCCTGAAACGGCTCCGAATCGCGCTCAGGCGGTTGTCGCCAGTGGGGCGATCCGGTCAGCCCAGGGCTGCGCGCGCTCCAGTTGCGCGGCAATCTGCAGGACCAGCGCGTCGGCACCGAAACGCCCGAGGATCTGGACCCCGATCGGCAGCGCGTCGGCGCTCATCGCCAGCGGTACCGAGATCGCCGGCTGCCCGGTCATGTTCGCCAGTGGCGTGAACGGCGAATAGCGCACGATCCCGGTCGGGCCGAGCCGATAATCGATGAAATCGGGGTTCGACATCGCCCAGCGGCCCAGCGTCGAGGCCGGCTCCGCGAGCACGGGGAGCAGCATCGCGTCGTAGCCCGGGGTCGATGCGTCGTCGTCGAAAAACTGTCCCACCCGCCTGTTCAGCCGGTGCAGCGCAGACAGCGATGCCAGATACTGCGGCCCGGTCAGGGCGCGCGCGTATTCGTAGGCGCCAAGCGTCGTCGGCTCGAGTTCGTCGGGTTGCAGCGCCCGACCGCGGCGCGCGAGGAATGCCTCGATCGCCATCGCGGTCCCGCACGCGACGACGTTAATCAGCGGGCGCACGATCTCGTCGGTCGAGACCTTGGGGGCGGCCGCTTCGATTCGATGGCCCTGTGCGGCCAGAAGCCGGGCGGCCTGTTCGACCGCAGCGGCGACGTCCGGGTGTACCGCGTCGCCGTCCAGCGTCGTCGTCAGCATCGCGATCCGCAACGCAGGCATCGAGGCGCCATCTGTGATCGCCTCGACCAATGCGCGCGAGCCTGCATACGCGGGCGCCGCATACGGCGCACCGGTGTCGCTGCCCGCGCTCGCATCCAGCGCGGCCGCGCTGTCGCGCACGCTCAGGCTCACCACATGCTCGGTGGCCAGTCCGCCCCAGCCTTCGCCGGTCAACGGTCCGGCCGGTATCAGGCCCCGCGTCGGCTTGAGTCCGACCAGGCCGCAGCACGACGCGGGGATGCGGATCGAGCCTGCGCCGTCGGTGGCGTGCGCAATCGGCACGATCCGTGCGGCGACCGCCGCCGCGGCGCCACCGCTGGAGCCGCCCGCGCTGTGACCGGTGTTCCACGGGTTGCGGGTGGGGCCGCCGTACGCACGCGCCTCGGTCGACGGACTGATCCCCATCTCCGGGCTGGTGGTGCGACCGAACAGCACGAAGCCGGCGCGCCGGTACCTTCGCACCAGTTCACTGTCGACCTCCCAGTCGATTCGGCCGAACAGGCGTGAGCCCATCGTTGAAGGAATGCCGATCGCGGCAGTCGAGAGATCCTTGAGCAAGGTGGGCACGCCCAGGAATGGCTTCGTGCGCCGCAGCTGCGCGAGGGTGTCTGAAGAGCG
>JAHEDO010000011.1 GCA_024641185.1 Burkholderiaceae bacterium
GCGATACAGCATGATCACGACCATCGCGAGGCCGAACAACAGCATGCGCAACGCCTCGGGTGCGACCACCTCGGCGCCGAAGATCGCTTCCTGCATCGGCTTGGCGGCGTACCGAAGGACTTCGGGGATCGCGTACAGGATCACCGCGCCGAGGATGACGCCCGGCACGTGGCCCATGCCGCCCAGCACCACCATCGAGACGATGACGATGGACTCCATCAGGATGAAACTCTCGGGCGAGACGAAGCCCTGGAACGACGCGAACATCGCCCCGGACACTCCGCCGAACGACGCACCCATCGCGTAGGCCAGCAGCTTCACGTTGCGCGTGTTGATGCCCATCGCTTTGGCCGCGATTTCATCCTCGCGGATCGCCACCCAGGCGCGGCCGATGCGCGAATTCTGCAGCCGGATCGAGACCACGATCACGGCCAGCGCCAGAACCAGGAACAGGTAGTAGTAGAGCTGCACCGATTGCAGTTCGAACCCGCCTATGTGAAGCGTCTTCGACAGGTCGGCGCCCGCGATCCTCACCGGATCGATGTTGCTGATCCCCTGCGGGCCGTTGGTGATGTTCAGCGGCGCGTTCAGGTTGTTCAGGAAGATCCGGATGATCTCGCCGAAGCCCAGCGTCACGATTGCGAGGTAGTCGCCACGCAAGCGCAGCGTCGGCGCGCCGAGCAGCGCGCCGAAGGTGGCGGCAAGTCCCGCGCCCAGCGGCAATACCATCCAGAGCGGCGTGTGCAGCCCGTCGGGAAACATCTGCGCGATCCACTCGAAGTTCTCGGCCAGGTGCGGCGACGAGAGAAGCGCGTACATGTACGCGCCCACCGCGTAGAACGCGACGTAACCGAGGTCGAGCAGGCCGGCGTACCCGACCACGATGTTCAGGCCAAGCGCGAGCATCACGTAGAGCAGCGCGAAATCGAGCATCCGCACCCAGGCGTTGCCGGCCAGCCCCACCACCAGCGGCAGGATCGCGAGCACGACCGCCAGCGCCAGGGTTGCCGCGTAGGCTGCCTTCGGTTTGCCGGCGAGTCGCGGGAAGAAGGTCTGCATCGCGAACCCCTCAGGCGCGGTCGGCGACCCGCTCGCCCATGATCCCGGAGGGGCGGAATACGAGCACCACGATCAGCACGACGAAGGCGAAGATGTCCTGGTAATGGCTGCCGAGAAAGCCGCCGGTGAGATCGCCGACGTAGCCGGCGCCCAGGCTCTCGATCACCCCGAGCAGCAGGCCGCCGAGCACCGCTCCAGCGATGTTGCCGATGCCGCCGAGCACGGCAGCGGTGAACGCCTTCAGCCCCGGGATGAAGCCCATCGAGAACTGCGCAATGTTGTAGTTCATCGCGACCAGCACGCCCGCCACTGCCGCGAGCGCCGCGCCGATCGCGAAGGTCGCCGCGATCACCTGGTTGGCGTTGACGCCCATCAGGCCCGCGATCCTGGGATTCTCGGCCGTGGCACGCATGGCACGGCCGAGCTTGGTCTTGTTCACCAGCAGCGCGAGGCCGGCCATCATCGCCGCGGACACCACGAGAATCAGGATCTGCTTGGGCGCCAGCACGGCCCCGAAGATCTCCACCGGCGTCGTCGAGAGCAGGTCAGGAAAGACGATCGGATTGGGCTTCCAGATGATCATCGCCATTGTCTGGAGCACGATCGACACGCCGATCGCGGTGATCAGCGGCGCCAGCCGCGGCGCGTTGCGCAGCGGGCGATAGGCGACCCGCTCGATGAACAGCGACAGGACGACGCAGACGGGGATCGCGACCAGCAGCGCGACCAGCAGCAGCACCGGGCCGGGCAGCCCCGTCTTGGACAGCAGGATCACCACGCTGACGCCGACCATTGCGCCGATCATCAGCACGTCGCCGTGCGCAAAATTGATCAGCTGCAGGATCCCGTAGACCATGGTGTAACCCAGGGCCACCAGTGCGTAGACGCTGCCGAGCACCAGCCCGTTGAGGATCTGCTGCAGCAGGATTTCGAGGTTGATCACCACTGCCCCGCTGTCGATGCAAAACCCGCGGATTCTACGCGCAAATGAGGGGAGGGCGAAAAAAAAAGGCCCCGGCGAACCGGGGCAAACCAGCCAGGGAGGGAAAAATCTTTGCGCGGCTGGAGGAGGAGGCCTGAGCAGCGCGACACCCGCAAGGCAGGTGTGCGTTCGTCCCAAGTGATAACGGCATGAGACGCCGGAATCCGCATGTTCATGGACGGGCGGGCGCACAGCACAGACGGGCGGCCTCGGGGCTGCCCCGAGTCGTGGCGGCGCGACGGGGTGTCACGCCAGGCAAAACGGGGCGTCGACGCGCCCCGCGATGAAGTGAGACGCCTCGGCACCCCGGAAACGGAGCGGGGCGCCGAAGCGCCCCGCACTACCGGTTTCGGCCGGCGCTTACTTCTGGCTCAACACCCACTTGACCAGCGTGGCGGCCTCCTCCGCGCTCACCTGCGGGTTCGGGGGCATCGGGATCTGGCCCCAGACGCCCGAGCCGCCCGCGCGAACCTTCGCGGCGAGCTTGTCGGCCGCGCCCGCGTCCTTGGCGTACTTCGCGGCGACGTCCTTGAACGCCGGGCCGACGAGCTTCTTGTCGACCGCGTGGCAGGCGAGGCAGTTCTTCGCCTTGGCCAGGTCGGCGTTGGCGAACGCGGCGCCCGAAGCGAGCGCAAGCGTCGAGGCGATCAGCGCGGAAGTGATACGCAGAGAGGTCATTCGCAACTCCATCATAGAAACGGATTCAATGAGACTTGGCGGCCGACGATCTTCGCGAAACCGCCAGCAGGCGGGCCCCGGGGCCTCGAAACAGTGCTTCGGGCGGGTGATCGGAGCGACAGGCCTGAGATTCTAACGTATTGCCCTGCGCGCCGTTGACGCCGCCGCAGCCGCCGTCCGGCACCGTCCCCTAGGCATCGAGACCTGCGGGCACTATGGTCTGAGCATCACTTTCCACGTTGCGGGACGGCGCGATGTATCTGGTTTGGCTCGGAGCAATCCTGATCCTGCTCAAGCTCCTCGACTACGGCCCACTGTTCGACGTCTCCTGGTGGTGGATCCTGGCACCGCTGGCGGCCGCGCTCGTCTGGTTCGAATGGCTCGAGAAGCTCTTCGGCCGCGATCGCCGCAACGTCGATCACCTCGAATGGGAGCGGAGGCGCAAGGAGCGCGTTGCCTCGCAGTTCCCGCAGGCGCCGGGCAAGGGTTCTCGGCGCTGAATCAAGGCGCCGGCGCGCCGGTTCCACCGGCCGCGACGGTCTTATCGACGCGAAGCCTCAGTCCTCGAAGGCGTCCAGCACCGCGCCTCGGCTCGCGCTGCTGGTGAGCCTGTGGAATTTGGCGAGGACGCCGCGCGTGTAACGAGGCGCCGGTGCCTGCCACGCCGCCTTTCGCCGTGCCAGCTCGGCGTCGTCGACGTTGAGCTGCAGCACCAGCCGGTGCGCATCGATCGTGATCGAGTCGCCTTCCCGCACCAGCGCGATCGGACCGCCGACGGCGGCTTCCGGTGCCACGTGCCCGACCACCATTCCCCAGGTGCCTCCCGAGAACCTGCCGTCGGTGATCAGGCCCACCGATTCGCCGAGCCCCGCGCCGATCAGTGCGGACGTCGGCGCGAGCATCTCGGGCATGCCCGGCGCGCCGCGCGGCCCCAGGTGGCGCAGTACCACCACGTCGCCAGCCTTGACCTGGCCGTCCATGATCGCGGCGAGCGCGGACTGTTCGTCGTCGTAGACGCGCGCCGGGCCGGTGATCACCGGATTCTTCAGTCCGGTGATCTTCGCCACCGATCCCTCGGGGGCCAGGTTGCCCTTGAGGACCGCCAGATGGCCCTGCGCGTACATCGGGTCGGACATCGGGCGGATGACGTCCTGTCCGGCCGGGGGCTGCGCCGGCACGTTCGCGAGTTCCTCGGCGAGCGTTTTTCCGGTGATCGTCACGCAATCTCCATGCATCAGGCCGGCTTCCAGCAGCATCTTCATGACCTGAGGGATTCCTCCGACGCGGTGCAGGTCGACCGCGACGTACTTGCCCGAGGGCTTGAGGTCGCAAATCACCGGGGTGCGCTGGCGCACGCGCTCGAAATCGTCGATCGTCCAGTCGATGCCGGCGGTGTGCGCGATCGCGAGGTAATGCAGGACCGCGTTGGTCGAGCCCCCGGTGGCCATGATCACCGTGACGGCATTCTCGATCGATTTGCGGGTCACGATGTCCAGCGGCTTGAGGTCCTTCTTGACCGCTTCGATCAGCACCCGCGCCGATTCTGCCGCCGAATCGGTCTTTTCCTGGTCGGGGTTGGCCATCGTCGACGAGCCGAGCAGGCTCAGCCCGAGCGCCTCGAACGATGACGACATCGTGTTCGCGGTGAACATGCCGCCGCAGGAACCGGTCCCCGGGATCGCGTTGCGCTCGATGCCGTCGAAGTCCTCCTTGCTCATGCGCCCGCGCGAGTACTCGCCCACCGCCTCGAACACCGAGACGACGGTGAGGTCGTTGCCCTTCCAGCGGCCCGGCTTGATCGTGCCGCCGTAGACGTAGATCGCCGGCACGTTGGCACGCAGCATGCCCATCATGCCGCCGGGCATGTTCTTGTCGCAGCCGCCGATGACCAGGACCCCGTCCATCCACTGGCCCTGCACCGCCGTCTCGACGCAGTCGGCGATGACCTCGCGCGAGACCAGCGAGTACTTCATGCCCTCGGTGCCCATCGACATGCCGTCGGAGATCGTCGGTACGCCGAACACTTCGGGGTTCGCGCCCGCAGCGCGAATCGCGGCTTCGGCGGCGTCGGTCAGCGGCTGCAGGCCGGAGTTGCAGGGGGTGATCGTCGAGTGGCCGTTGGCGATCCCGATGAAGGGATTGGACATGTCGGAGGGCTGGTAGCCCATTCCGTAATACATCGAGCGGTTCGGGGCGCGGGCGACGCCCTCGGTGATGTTTCGGCTGCGGCGGTTCGCTGGCATTCGGGGGTGCTCCTGATCGGTGCGGGCGTTGTCGGAGAAGCGAAGCGGACGTCAAGGATACTCACGCGCTTCAGATACTTGAAGTATATTTTGAATCGATGAGTGATAGCTCAAAAGTATCAAGAATAGAGCTGCGCCACCTTCGCTACTTTGCGACGGTCGCCGACGAACTGCACTTCGGGCGCGCGGCGCGTCGGCTGAACATGTCGCAGCCGCCGCTGTCCGTCCAGATCCGTCGTCTCGAGGAGATGATCGGCGCCAGACTCTTCGATCGCGATCGCCGGGGCGTGACGCTCACGCCTGCCGGGGCGCGACTGCGGGTCGAGGTTGCCGAACTCGTCGATCGCTTCGACGAAATGCTCGGGCGCGTGCGAAGCGTCGCCAGCGGCCAGGCGGGCGCGCTGAGCGTCGGCTTCGTGACTCCCGCGACCTACGGGGTGCTTCCGGAGGGGCTCGCGGCATTCCGCGCCGAATATCCTGCGGTCGAACTGATCCTGCGCGAAATGACGACCGATGCGCAGGTCGAGGCACTCGAGAGCGGTACGCTCGACATCGGCTTCGTGCTGCCGCCGCTGGACCGGCCGGGGCTGGTCTACCGCGCGGTGTCCCGGGAGACGCTCGTCGTGGCGCTGCCTCGTTCGAGCCCCCACGCCAACGGCGCCGGCCCGCTGGCGCTGAAGCGGCTCAGCGACCAGCCGCTGGTGATCTTTCCGCGCCTGCACGCGCCCAGGCTGTACGACGACGTGTTCACCGTGTGCCGACGGGCCGGCTTTTCGCCGACGATCGGCCAGCAGGCGGTGGAGATGCAGACGATCGTGGCGCTGGTCGCCGCGGGGATGGGTTTCGCGATCGTGCCGGCCAGCGTGCGCAAGCTCGGGCGCAGCGGCGTGGTCTACCGGGAATTCCGGGAGCGTTCGCCGCAGGTCGAGCTCGGACTCGCTTGGCGGCGCGACCGCGACTCGGCTGTGCTCGCGCAGTTCCGGCGCGTGATGCTCGCCATAGGGGAGGGTGGCTGAACGCACCGGGCTGCTGACCGCTCTCGACGCCGTGTCAGAATACGCGGCAGCATGTTCGTTCATCCACAATTCGATCCGGTTGCGATCCATCTCGGCCCGCTGGCGATCCGCTGGTACGGGCTGATGTACCTGATCGCGTTCGCCCTGTTCTTCGTCCTGGGCCGCTACCGGCTGCGCCAACCGCTGTTCGTCGGGCAGACCGGCATGACAGCGAGGGACCTGGAGGATCTTCTGTTCTACGGGGCGCTGGGCGTCGTGCTCGGCGGGCGGCTCGGCTATGTGCTGTTCTACAAGCCGGGCTACTACCTCGAACATCCGCTCGAGGTGTTCGCCGTGTGGCAGGGCGGCATGGCCTTCCACGGCGGGCTGCTCGGTGTGATCGCAGCCACCCTGATCTATTGCCGGCGTCGATCGCTGGAGTTCTGGCGCGTGATCGACTTTGTCGCCCCGCTGGTGCCGATCGGGCTCGCGGCAGGCCGGTTGGGCAACTTCATCAATGGCGAGCTCTGGGGACGGCCGACCGATGTCGCGTGGGCGGTGGTGTTTCCGCAGGCGGGCGACGCGCTCGGCCGACATCCCTCGCAGCTGTACCAGTTTGCCGGCGAGGGGCTGCTGCTGTTCATCATCCTCTGGCGCTACTCGGCCGTTCCGCGACGCCCGGGGCAGGTCGCCGGCATGTTCCTGATCGGCTACGGCGTGCTACGCTTTGTCGCCGAGTTCGCGCGTGAACCGGACGCCTTTCTCGGTACGGTCACGCTCGGCCTCACGATGGGCCAGTTGCTTTGCCTGCCGATGCTCGCCTTCGGGCTCTGGCTGCTCTTGCGGCGGACCCGGTCCTAGCGCGGGCAAGGCGGGCGAGCCGCGTTCCCGCGAGGAGTCGACGAGTCTTTCGGTATGGCTCGCGTCGACGTGTGTTGCACAATGCGTTGCGTTGGCCGACCCCGTGACCCCGTGACCCCGAGGAGCACAGATGTTTGAGCGTCTGCGACAGGCACGCCAGAACCAGAAGGTGCGCGGCGACCTTCAGCATCTGCTGGCCGAGTGCCGCCAGTTGCTGACCGAGCGCGGCGAGGCCAACAGCGTGGCGATCGCGCAGCGTGCGATCGATTTCTACCGTGAGCTGACGCCCGAGGCGGCGCGCGAGTTCTTCGGCGTGCTGGCAACCGAGTTCGATCCCGATCCGGGCGAGGTTCTCAGGCTCGCGGAGCGCTACGCCGTCTCGCGCTCGCCCGAGAACCTGATCGAGCTCGCGCGGGCGGCCGAGCCGCCGCGCCAGGAGTTGCTGCGCCGGCTCAACCGGGCCCCGCAGGGGACGGCCACGATCGTGGCGATGCGCGCCCAGCTTCTGCAGCGGCTGCGGCAGGACAAGAGCCTGAGCGCGGTGGACTCCGACTTCGAGCACCTGCTTTCCTCCTGGTTCAACCCGGGTTTTCTGCGTCTCGAGCAGGTCGACTGGGCTTCTCCGGCGCGGCTGCTCGAACAGATCATCCAGCACGAAGCAGTCCACGCGATCGACGGATGGGCCGACCTCAGGCGCCGGCTCGAACCCGATCGCCGCTGCTTCGGGTTCTTCCATCCGGCGTTGCCCGACGAGCCGCTGATCTTCGTGGAAGTGGCGCTGCTCCCCGAGATGCCGGCGGCGATCGCGCCGCTGCTCGAGCGCAAGCGCGAAGCCGAGCGGGATCCGAAGCAATTCAAGGTCGCTGCGTTCTACTCGATCTCGAACTGCCAGCCGGGGTTGCGCGGGATCAACCTCGGAAACTTCCTGATCAAGCGGGTGGCCGAGAAGCTCAACGACGAGTTTCCGAAGCTCAAGACCTTTTGCACGCTGTCGCCGATTCCCTCGTTCGTGGATTGGCTCACGAAGGTCGACGCGATCGAGTCGCCGAGGCTCAAGCCGGCGGCGGTCGCGGTGCTGAACTCGTCGGTCGCATCGCTCAAGTCGCGCCACGGCAAGGACCTCGCGTCGCTGCTCGCGCCGCCGGCCGCTCAGACCGAAAAGGGCAGTGCCGCCGACGCGGCGAAGCGCGACGCGGACGCCGACCGGCTGAGAGGCCTGTGTGCGTTCTATCTCTGGAACACCCACAGTGCAGACCAGACGCCTTCGGATCCGGTCGCGCGCTTTCACCTGAACAACGGCGCGCGCCTCGAGCGGATCAACGTCGCGGCCGACCTGTCGCGCAAGGCCATGCGTCAGTCCTGCGGTCTGATGGTCAATTATCTGTACGACCTCGATCAGATCGAGTCGAATCACGAGCGATTCGTCAACGGCGAGGCCAATGCCTCGCGCGCGGTCAAGGGATTGTTCTGAGATGGCGGGCAGCGGATCCGAACGAGATATGACCGGCCAAAGGGAGAGCAGATGACAAACGCGAGGAACCGCGGCCGAAGCGGCCGGATCGACGTCGTCGGGGGCTCACGCGCCAGCGTGGAAGCGAATCTTTATTCGGTGCTGGCCTCCGGCTTCCCGGCCGATCGCAGCGGCTGCTGCATCGAGACGCTCGACGGACTCTATTACACGTGGGACGACATCGATCGCGCGAGCGCCAAGCTCGCGAACCTGCTTGCCGATCTGCGCCTGCCGGCAGGTGCGCGTGTGGCGGTTCAGGTCGAGAAGTCGCCGGAGGCACTGCTGCTGTATCTCGCGACACTTCGGGCCGGCTACGTCTATCTGCCGTTGAACACCGCCTACCAGCAGTCGGAGATCGATTACTTCATCGGCAACGCCGAGCCGTCGCTCGTCGTCTGCAGCCCTGCGAGCCTGGCGTGGATCGCGCCGATCGCGGCGCGGCACAAGGTCGCCCACGTGATGACGCTGGGGGAAGATCGCAGCGGCACATTGCTCGCTGCGGCAGCGGGGATGTCGGACCGTTTCCGGACTGTGGCGCGCCGGCCCGACGACCTAGCGGCGATTCTCTACACCTCGGGGACCACGGGGCGAAGCAAGGGAGCGATGCTCTCGCACGACAACCTGGGCTCGAACGCGCGCGTGTTGCACCAGTACTGGCGGTGGCGCAGGGGCGACGTGCTTTTGCACGCACTGCCGATCTTCCACGTGCACGGCCTGTTCGTGGCCAGCCACGGCGCGCTGCTCAACGGCAGCAAGATGATCTGGCTGCCGCGGTTCGACGCGGCAGCCGTGATCCGCCATCTGCCGCGGGCGAGCGTGTTCATGGGCGTGCCGACGATGTACGTGCGACTGCTCGACGACCCTGCGTTCGACGGGAACGCCTGCCGGAACATGCGCCTGTTCGTCTCCGGGTCCGCGCCGTTGCTCCCGGACACCTTCAGGCAGTTCGAATCGCGCACCGGAATGCGCATCCTCGAACGCTACGGAATGAGCGAGACGGTGATGCTCACCTCCAATCCCTACGACGGCAATCGAATGCCGGGAACGGTCGGGCTGCCGTTGCCGGGCGTCGACGCGCGTGTCGTCGACGACAGCGGGCGCGAGTGCGCAAGCGGGGGGATCGGGGCGATCCAGGTGCGCGGGCCCAACGTGTTTTCAGGCTACTGGCGGATGCCGGAGAAGACGCGCGAGGAATTCACCGCCGACGGATACTTCAAGACCGGCGACATGGGAAAGTGGGATGCCAACGGCTATCTGTCGATCGTCGGCCGCGGCAAGGATCTGATCATCACCGGTGGGTACAACGTCTATCCCAAGGAGATCGAGTCCTACATCGACGAGCTGCCCGAGGTCTTCGAATCGGCGGTGATCGGCGTGCCTCACCGGGACTTCGGCGAGGCGGTGACCGCGGTGGTTGTCGCCAAGCCGGGCCTTCGGATCGACGAAGCCGGGATCGTGGCGGCGCTCAAGGGCAGGATCGCCAGCTTCAAGGTGCCCAAACGGGTGCATGTGGTGGACGAACTCCCGCGCAACCAGATGGGCAAGGTGCAGAAGAACCTTCTGCGCGAGCGCTTCGGGGGCTGATCCGCGGACCGGCCTTTGTCGCTTCAGTCGGCGATCGCGAAGAGCAGCGTCAGGATCGCCGCGCCGATGCCGGCCGGCAGCGCCAGCCGCTCGAGCCGGGAGACCGCGGTTCCGGCGATCACCTCGACCGGCACGCTCGTCTTTTCGAGCACCTGGTTGGTCACCGAGTCCTCGAGCATCCTCGTGAACGAATTCTTTCGCGCGGTGCCCATGACGATGTGGCTGCAGTGCAGCCGGCGGGCGGTGTCGACGATCAGCCTGCCGCGCTCGCCGATCGCGGTGTGTGCGACGTGCGGAACCCCGCGCTGTTCGAGGATCCGGCGCGCGGGCGCCAGCGCCTGCTCGGTCTGCTCCCGGTGAAACGCGCTCGCGTCGCGGCGGCTCACGAAGCGGCCGACGTGCCGCGACAAAGGTGTCTGCACGTTCAGAAGATGGATCTCCATGGCAGTGTCGTGCGCGAACTCGTCGACGACATGCCGGACGGCCGCGATCGAGTTTGGCGAACCGTCGACTGGAATCAGGACACGTTTCATGGCGGTGTCTCCTCGGTCGGGAATGGAATTCCTGAAGGCGCCCAGGTTGGCGTCGGCGAACGACGCGAGGCGGGCGTGGATGCGCGACTCGAGCCGGCGGTGGTTGCGCGCGAAGCCGGCCCAGAGCACTCCGGGCACGATCACCAGGTAGAGCAGCGCCTTCACCAGGTCGCTGGGCGGCAGGTGTGGCGCGAGCAGGGGCTCCTGGAGCATCATCTTCACCGCGGTGGCTGCGAGCACCCCGGCGCCGACATACACGAAGGCCGGATGGCGCTCGATGAACTTCAGGATCAGCGTGCTTCCCCAGACCACGATCGGCACGCTGATGAGCAGACCGAGCACCACGAGCAGATAGCTGCCGTGCGCGGCGCCGGCCACCGCCAGGACGTTGTCGAGGCCCATCACCGTGTCCGCGACGATGATCGTGCGCATCGCGCCGAGAAAACTCGCCGATCCGCCGTCGGTTGCATGACCGTGTTCTTCCTCGGGAACCAGCAGCTTGTAGGCGATCCAGATCAGCAGCGCGCCGCCCGCGAGCAGCAGTCCGGGGATATTGAGCAGCCAGACCACGACGATGGTCAGCGTGCTGCGCACCGCGATCGCGCCGACGGTGCCCCAGAGGATCGCGCGCCGCTGCAGATGGCGCGGAACCTTGCGGGCCGCCAGCGCGATCACGATCGCGTTGTCGCCTGCGAGGACGAGGTCGATGACCACGATCGCGGCGAGTGCCGAAACGAATTGGAGCGACATGAGTTCCACGGCCGCGTTCTCCTTCTACGGTCGAGTCTGACGGCGCGACGCGGTTAAGTGAAATCAAAATTTCCGATGCTTTCGATTCGTTCGCGTTCGATGCATCGCGTTTTTCGATCGATGCGATTCGCGTGGTCGATGGGTTGCGGGCCGGGTTTGCCACGTCCGCATGGGCGTGTTATTAGTGAAGTCGCCGTCGTGTCACTGACCGGCGGCGGTGCAAAGCGGGAGTAGTTCGGGTGCCATGGCACCTCCGCGCGGTCGTCAATACGGGCGATGCCCCGGTCGCGTGGGCGCCTTTCCGGGCGTGAACCAGACCTTTGCCAACGGGGCGAGGTTCGCGGTGTTGCGAAGATTCCTCGCCGTCCTACGGTGAAGGCCGCCCGTGGCTCAGTCCTGGCGGTCGCTGGTTCCTGCGAGGAGCATCCGCCATGTCCGCATCACGCATACGGCGCTATCTGCGCCACGGCACCGCGTCACAACTGATGGTCTTCGATTCGATCGTGCGCTTCGGCAGCTTTTCGCGCGCCGCGGAAGAACTGCACATGGCGCAGCCGACGGTGTCGGCGCAGGTCAAGAAGCTCTCGGAGACGATGGGATTGCCGCTGTTCGAACAGATCGGCAAGCGGGTCTACCCGACCCAGGCGGGCCTGCACCTTCAGCAGGCCTGTGCCGAAGTGTTCGACGCGTTCGAGCGCCTCGACGAGGCGCTGGCCGGGTTGCGCGACCTGACCGTCGGGCGCCTGCAGCTCGCGGTCAGCACGACCGGCAAGTACTTCGCGCCGCGGCTGCTCGCCGGCTTCAATCAGCGCTACCCGGGCGTCGAGATCTCGCTGCAGATCCACAACCGGCGCACGCTGCTCGAGCGCTTCGCCGAGAACGTGGACGATCTGTACATCTTCGCGAATCCTCCGGAGTCGAACGCGGTCACGCAGCTGATCCAACCCAATCCGATGGTGGTGTTTGCGCGCAGCGATCATCCGCTGGCCGGGCAGCGGCGGATACGCTTCGAGCAGCTCGAGTCCGAGCCGTTCCTGATGCGCGAGGCCGGCTCGGGGACCCGGATGGTGGCTGAGCGGGAGTTCGCGCGCCGCGGGCTGCGGCCGACGGTGCGCATGGAGTTGTCCACCAACGAGGCCGTCAAGCAGGCGATCCTGGCGGGTCTGGGGATCTCGATCCTGTCACGCTACACGCTCGGTCTCGACACCGAGCAGCGGCGCCTGGTGACGCTCGACGTGGAGGGTTTCCCGCTCGAATCGAACTGGTATTTCGCCTACCCCGTGGGCAAGCGGGTGCAGCCGCCGGCGCGCGCGTTCATGGATTTCGTGCGCGCCGAAGTGGGTGTGCTGACCGAGGATCGACGCTTGGCCGCCTGAGGCCGAACCGGTCCTGGTCCAGGGCCGGGCTGCGGAACTTGAGGGCCTTGCGCGATCGGGCTGGCCGTCCTGGAAGCGGCGCGCGCAGCGCTTGGGCTCAGCGCTCGCCGCGTGCGAACGTATCGTGCATCGCGTCCAGCAGCGCCGGAATGAAGGCCGGCGGCAGATCGTGACCCATGCCGTCGATGATCGTGACCCGCGAACCGGGGATCTTGCGGCCCAGGTCCTCGGCGGCCGCCACCGGTATCAGCGGGTCCGAGCGACCGTGGATGATCGTGGTCGGTGCGGTGATTCGCGACAGCAGTGCGCTGCGATCGCCGCAGGCCACGATCGCGACCATCTGGCGCGCGACGCCGAGCGGGTGCACCGAGCGGTGAACCCCGACGGCGATCCGCTTTCGCAGGGCAGGCTCGGGCGTCGGAAAGCCGGGGCTGCCAATCACCTTGACCACGGAGACGAAGTGATCGATCAAGGCCTCGTGGTCGTGCGGATTCGCCGGCCGCGACAGCATCGCGCGACGCGCGGCGGCGGTGGGGCCCGGCAGATGGCGGGCGCCGCTGCTGGACATGACGCTGGTGAAGCTCGCGACTCGGTCGGGGTGCCGCGCGGCGATGAGCTGGCCGATCATTGCGCCCATCGACACGCCGACCAGATGCGCCTTCGGAACGCCGAGGGCGTCGAGCATGCCCACCGTGTCGGCGGCCATGTCGTCCAGCGTGTAAGGGGCGCGCACCGGCAGCCCCATCGCGTGCTTGACCGATGCGACCCAGATGTTCGGGCGCCCCCATTCGGCGCGCTTGGTCGACAGGCCGATGTCCCGATTGTCGAAGCGGATCACGACGCGGCCCTGCGCAAGCAGTCCGTCGACGAGTTCCGCCGGCCATGCCGTCAGCTGCATGCCCAGCCCCATGATCATGAGGACCGGGATCGGGGAGGACTGCTGCGGCGGCGCCGAGATGTCGACCTCGAGACGCAGGCCGTTGGTCTCGACCTGGCTCATCCGCGCGGTTTCTTGGTCGCGGCTCGCGCGCTGCGCTTCGGCTGCTCGTGCGTAAGTGCCAGCAGCTCGTCACGTGCGTCGCTCATCCGGGCCGCGAGCGTCCTGAGGTCCGGAAACGCTCGCTTGCAGGCGACGAGCCCGAAATACAGGGTTCCGTTGTAGCTCTCGACCGTGATGTTCAGGGCCATGCCATGGGTCACGATCGACAACGGATGATAGGTGTCCATGCGGGCACCGCTCATGTACAACGGCACCTGGGGCCCAGGGACGTTGGAGATCACCAGGTTCACGACCGGACTGATCCGGTCCGCGATCCGCGCCTTCCCGTAGAGCGAGCTCAGCCCGCTGATCACCCAGGGCATTCCGAGCGACGGGAAGTCCATCGGAACGAGCCCCTTGGTCTGCGCGATCGTGTCCTTCATCGTCTGGCTCGAAGCGCGGATCGCGTCGAAGCGCTCGCGCGCGTTCTCGACGTGTGTGGCCAGGCTCGCCCGGTACATCGTCGCCTGCGTGTTCTGCGACTCGTCGCCCTCGGCGCGCAGCGAGACCGGAATCGCCGCGATCAGCGTCTCGGCGGGCAACGCGCGGTGTGCCTTCAGATAGCTTCGCAGGCCGCCGCTGCAGATGGCGAGCACCGCGTCGTTGACCGTGCCGCCGAGCGTGGCGCAAATGTTCCTGAGTTCGTCGAGCGTGACCTGGGTGGTCGCGATCGCGCGGGCACCCTCGATCGATACGTTCAGCGGCGTGCGCGGTGCGAAGAAAGGCAACCCGTCCTTGCGTCGCCGGGATTTTGCGCTGCCGACCAGTGCCTTGATGCGATCACCGACCGCGTCGGTCGCGGCGCTCGAGCCGACCTTGACCAGGTCGGGCAGCAGCCTGAGCAGGCGGGCCGAAAGTCTCGCCTGAGTGGCGAGCGCAGTCTTCAGCAGGTCGGCCGAAGCCGGACGGGCGACGCTTTCGGGCCGCTCGGGCTGATGGATCGGGGGCGGCTTCGGCACCAGGTCGAGCATCGCGCGCGCCAGCACCACGCCCGCCTTGCCGTCGATCGCGGCGTGATGGACCTTGCAGTAGACGCCGGTCTTGCCGTTGGCCAGGCCCTCGATCACGTAGATCTCCCAGAGCGGGCGCGTCCGGTCCATCAGTCGCGAGTGCAGATCGGCGATACAGTCCTCGAACTGCTCGACCGTTCCCGGCGCAGGCAGCCGGACGCCGCGGACGTGGTACTCGATGTCGACCGCGGGATCGTCGATCCACGCCGGGCTGGTCAGCTGCAGCGGCGTCGGCACAAGCCGGCGCGTGAAGACCGGTGACAGGTGCAGCCGCTGCGAGAGTCCCTTTCGCACGCGCGCGAGATAGCCGCGGCGCTGGCGCGGCGGGACTTCGTACTGGTGCATCGAGCCGACATGCATCGGCATCTGCCGGGTTTCGAGGTGCAGGAACAGCGCGTCGAGGGCGCCTAGTGGTTGAATCGTGTTCACGCCGTCACCAGTCTGTAGGCCTTCAGGAGCATGTAGGCTGCCAGAGCGTACAGCGTGAACGCAAACACTTTCTTCATCGACTCGGTGGGCAGCGCGTGCGCCGCGCGCGCACCGAGCGGCGCGGTGGTCACGCTCGCCGCCGCGATCGTCACCAGGGCCGGCAGGTAGACGAAGCCCACCGTTCCGGCCGGCAGCTCCACATGCAGTCCGGCGACGATGTAGCCCAGCGTTCCCGCCAGTGCGATCGGAAAGCCGCAGGCGGCGCTCGTGCCGATGGCGTTTTGCGGGCGCACGCCGCGCCCGGTGAGAAACGGAACGGTCAGGAAGGCGCCGCCCGCACCGAGCAGCGCCGAGAACACGCCGATCAGCGCGCCCACGCCGAACATGCCCGCGCGCCCGGGCAGCGTCTGCGCCGCCGCGCCGTCGACCGGATGCTTCTTCGGAATCAGCATCCGCGTCGCTGCCCAACTGATGAACAGGCCGAAGAAGCCCGCGAGAAGGGATCCTCTCACCGCGCCGGCGATCTGCGCGCCGACGAAAGAGCCGGCGACGATCCCGGGTGCGAGCACTGCGGCCACCCGCCAGAGGACTGCGCCGCGCCGGTGGTGCGCGCGCACGCTGGACAGCGAGGTGAACAGGATCGTCGTCAGCGATGTCGCGATCGCCACCTTGATGACGAGATCGGGCGGGAATCCGCGCTGCTCGAGCAGCATGGTGACGAAGGGAACCATGACCATGCCGCCGCCGATGCCGAGCAAGCCCGCGAGAAAGCCGGTGCCGGCACCCAGGAGCAGCAACAACAGAATCGTGGTCAGGTCCATCGCGGGATCTCGAGGCCGGATGCTAACATCGCGGCGTTCGCGGGCGGGCTCGCCGGCCCGCGGTCGAGCTTGTCAACACATCCGGCCGACACCCATGCACTGGCTACGATTCGTCCACGCGGGAATGCCCGCGTTCGGCGTGCTCGACGGCGAGCACGTCCGTGTCCACGAGGGCGACATGTTCGCCGAGAGCCGCCCGACCGGCGCGGTCCTCGACCTGGCGTCGATCCGATGGCTGACCCCCTGCGAACCGTCCAAGTTCATTTGCCTGTGGAACAACTTTCACGCGGCAGCGGCGAAGCAGGGCCTCGCGGTGCCGGCCGAGCCGCTTTGGGTGATCAAGGCGCGCAGTGCGTATCTGGCCAACGGGCAGCCGGTCGTCGCGCCGCGCGGCGACGTCTACGACGGACGGGTCGTGTACGAGGGTGAGCTCGGGATCGTGATCGGACGCAGGTGCCGCGACGCCACCGACGAAGAGGCCGCCCGGTGCATCTTCGGATACACCTGCGTGAACGACGTCACCGCGATCGAACTCGTCTCGAGAGACCCGGCATTCGCCCAGTGGACGCGCGCGAAGAGCTTCGACACGTTCGGCGCCTTCGGGCCGGTGATCGCCACCGGGCTGGATCCGATGACGCTCACGGTGCGCACACTGGTAGGAGGGCGCGAGCGCCAGAACTACCCGGTCAGCGACATCGTGTTTCGTCCCGCGCAGATCGTCAGCCGTCTCTCGCGCGAGATGACGCTCGAGCCCGGCGACCTGATTGCCTGCGGAACCTCGGTGGGCGTCCTGCCGATGAAGCCCGGTGTCAGGCTCGACGTGGCGATCGACGGGATCGGCGTGCTGACCAACCAGTACGAGAGTGCGAAGGAAAGCTGAGATATGAAGATCGCGGTGGTCGGGGCGGGTGCCATCGGCGGCTATCTCGGGGCGCGGCTTGCGCTCGCGGGCGAGGAGGTCACCTTCATCGCGCGCGGAGCGAATCTGCAGGCGATCCGTGCGGACGGATTCAAGCTGATCGAGGAGGACGGTGGCGAGCGCGTGGCTCGCGGTGTGCGCGCCGAGCAGGACATGGCGCTGGCCGGTCCCCAGGACTACGTGCTGCTCGCGCTGAAGGCGCACCAGGTCGGGCCGATCGCACGGGACATGCGCGGGTTGCTCGGGCCGCAGACGGCGGTCGTCACGATGCAGAACGGCGTGCCCTGGTGGTACTTCCACAAGCTAGGCGGCGAGTTCGACGGCAGGCCGGTGACCAAGGTCGACCCGGACGGCCTGATCGCCGGGAATATCGAAAACGAACGAATCATCGGCTCGGTCGTCTACCCGGCCTCCGAACTGATCGCGCCGGGCGTCGTCAAGGTGGTCGAAGGCAATCGCTTCTCGCTCGGCGAGCCCGACAACAGCAAGTCGGAGCGAGCGCTGAGGCTTTCCGAGGCGTTCACCCGCGCCGGATTCAAGGCGCCGGTGTCCTCCGACCTGCGCAGCGAGATCTGGCTGAAGCTCTGGGGCAATCTGACCTTCAACCCGGTCAGCGCGCTCACCCATGCGACGCTGGCAGGGATCTGCCGCTTCCCGCTGACGCGGGAACTCGCGGTCGGCATGATGCGCGAGGCGCAGACCGTTGCGGAGAAACTCGGCGTGCGGTTCCGGATCTCGATCGAGAAGCGGATCGCGGGTGCCGAGGCGGTCGGCGAGCACAAGACCTCGATGCTTCAGGACGTCGAACGCGGGCGCGAACTCGAACTCGAGGCGCTGCTCGGCACGGTGGTCGAGCTGGCGCGAATGAGCGCGACGCCCACGCCCCACATCGATGCGGTCTACGCCTGCGCTTCACTGCTTGCGGCGACGCTGGCCGAGCGCAGCGGCCGACTCGAAATCCAGTCGCGCTGATGCGCCGGTTGCCGGGCGACCGTGCCTCGGCGGCGCGGCGCCCCGCCGTCAGCGAGCGCGCCTGAGGAGCAAGCCGACCGGCTGCCAGAACAGCATGATCAGCCCGAGCGCCATCAGCGTACCGACGAGTCCGTTCGCCCAGAAGATCGACACGCTGCCCTGCGAGATGAGCATCGCCTGCCGGAAGCTCGATTCCGCCATGTCGCCGAGCACCAGCGCGAGCACCAGCGGCGCCATCGGATAGCTCAGCTTCTTGAACAAGTAGCCGAGCACGCCGAACACGAGCATCAGCAAGACGTCGAAGAGCGCGTTGTGAACGGTGTACGCGCCGATCGCGCAGATCACCACGATCACCGGCGCGATGATCGCGAACGGAATCCGAAGGATCGCCGCCCACCACGGTACGGTGGTCAGCACGACGAGCAGTCCGGCCAGGTTGCCCAGGTACATGCTGGCGATCAGGCCCCAGACGAAGTCCTTCTGTTCGACGAACAGCAGCGGACCGGGCTGCAAGCCCCAGATCAGCAGACCGCCGAGCAGCACCGCAGCGGTGGGCGAACCGGGAATCCCGAGCGTGAGCATCGGGAGCAGCGCGCTGGTGCCTGCGGCGTGCGCCGCCGTCTCGGGCGCGATCACTCCCTCGATCTGTCCCTTTCCGAACTGCGGACCGTTCTTCGACAGGCGTTTGGCAATGCCGTAGCTCATGAACGACGCGGGTGTCGCGCCGCCCGGGGTCACGCCCATCCAGCAGCCGATCAGCGTTCCGCGAAGCGCTGTGGCCCAGTAGCGAGGCAACTGCTTCCAGGTCTCGAGGACGATGCGGGCGTTGATGCGCGCCTTGCCGCCCTTGAACGCGAGACCTTCCTCCATCGTCACGAAGATTTCTCCCAGACCGAACAGGCCGATCACCGCCACCAGGAAGTCGAATCCGCGCAGCAGTTCCTGCGATCCGAAGGTGAGCCGCAACTGGCCGGTGACGGTGTCGAGGCCGACCGCCGCGAGCGCGAAGCCGAGCATCATCGCGGAGATCGTCTTGAACGGCTGCGCGTTGCTCATGCCCACGAAGCTGCAGAAGGTGAGGAACTGGACCGCGAAGAACTCGGCGGGCCCGAATCTCAGCGCGAAGCGCGCCACCACCGGCGCGAGGAAGGTCACCATCAGCACGGCGATGAAGGCGCCGACGAACGACGAGGTGAACGCCGCGGTGAGTGCCTCGCCGGCACGGCCCTGCTGGGCCATCGGGTGGCCGTCGAAGGTGGTGGCCACCGACCAGGGCTCGCCCGGAATGTTGAACAGGATCGACGTGATCGCGCCGCCGAACAGCGCGCCCCAGTAGATGCACGACAGCATGATGATCGCCGTCGTCGTGGGCATCGTGAAGGTGAGCGGAAGCAAGATCGCCACCCCGTTGGCCCCGCCCAGTCCCGGGAGCACGCCGATCAGCACCCCCAGCAGGATGCCGACCAGCATGAAGAACAGGTTGGGGAGGGACAGCGCGACCGAAAAGCCGTGCATCAGGTTGCCGAAGTCTTCCATGATCGTGGACCGGGTTCCGTCGGATCGAGGCGTGTTCAGAGGCCGAGCATCTGCTCGATCGGCCCCTTCGGAAGCGGGACCAGGAACCAGCGCTCGAACAGCAGGAAAAAGAGCAGCGGAACCCCGATCGCGACCGCCAGCGTGATCGGTGCGCGAAAGCTCCCGTGGCGGACCATGAACCAGCCGATGAACAGCGCCGACGACAGATAGATGCCGAGAAGAAAGACCGCCACGATGTAGATCGCGGTGGGCAGCAACACGTCGAAGACGCGGCGCAGCTCTTCACGCGTCGCGAAGATCCTGTGCCACTTGGCGTCGCGGCGCAGCGACAGCACGGCGGTGATCAGTCCCGAGGCGATCAGCAGCAACCCCACGTAGAAGGGGAAGTACCCAGCCTGCGGCCCGTCCTCCGCCCATCCGGCCCCGATCCGGTAGCTGTCGACGCTGACCAGCGTGCCGACGGCGGCAAAGAGCAGCGCGACGACCACGTCCGCCATCGCAACGGTGATTCGCGACGGGGTCTCCTGCCGATCGTCTGTGGACATCGATTCTTCCGGTTCGTTTCGACGGTCACGGCGCCGATGCGCGCCGCTGAACCGGCGCGCTCGGGCGGGATCACTTGGCGATGAAGCCCGCCTCCTGCATCAGCGAGCGGTGCAGCGCGTCGGCCTTCGCGACCCAGGCGGTGAACTCCGCGCCGGTCATGAACTGGTCCTTGAACGCGCCCTTCTCGACGAACTCCTTCCAGTCGGCCGTCGCTCGTACCTTGCTGAACAGGTCGACGTAGAACGCGACCTGGTCGGGCGTGGCGCCGGGAGGCATGAAGATGCCGCGCATCATCAGGTAATCGACGTCGACACCCGCTTCCTTGCACGACGGGATGTCGTGCCAGGCCATCGTGGCGGTGATCTTCTGGTTGAACGGCATGCGCTCGTCGTCGAACACGCAAAGCGGCCGCAACTTGCCCGCGCGCCAGTGCGCGACGGCCTCGATCGGGTTGTTCACCGTGGAGTTGACGTGGTTGCCCACGAGCTGCACCGCGACGTCGCCGCCTCCCTTGAACGGGACGTAGATGAATTTCTTGCCCGCGACCTTCTCCAGCGCGACCGTGATGATCTGGTCTTCCTGCTTGGAGCCGGTACCGGCCATCTTGAACGTGTTCGGCGGTGCCGCTTTCACCGCGTCGAGGTATTCGCGCGCGGTCTTGTACGGAGATTCGGCGTTGACCCACAGGACGAACTGGTCGAGCGCGAGCATCGCCACCGGCGTCAGGTCCTTCCAGTTGAACGGAATGCCGGTCCCCAGCGGCGTCGTGAACAGGTTCGACAGCGTGATGACGATCTTGTGCGGGTTGCCCCGGGAGGACTTCATCTCGAGGAAGCCCTCGGCACCCGCGCCGCCGGACTTGTTCACTACGATCAGCGGCTGCTTCATCAGGTCGTGCTTGGTGACGACGCCTTGAAGGAAGCGCGCCATCTGGTCGGCACCGCCGCCGGTTCCGGCGGGAACGATGAACTCGACGGGCTTGCTGGGCTCCCATGCGGCGAGCGCCGGAGCGCCGTGCGCCGCAGCGCCCAGACACAAGAAAGCGAAAAGGCGGGCAATGCCCCGGCCGGGACGATTCCGATTCACATGTGCCTCCTGGATTTTGTATGGTGATAACCGGCGTGCCGCATGATGGTATTTCGGCTCGCGGCAACGCGGAATAATCCTGAGAGGCTACCCAACGGGCGTATCCGCGGTTCGGGCAAAATGTCGGTTTTCTCCGACGCGATGCCAATCCCATGTCACAGCCGAACACCCTCTGGCAGCTGATCGCCGCCGGCGCGGACGATGCCGCCGCGCTGACCGCCCCCGGCGAGGTACCCCTCAGTTTTCGCGCCCTGCGCGAGCACGTGCAGAACACGGTCGCCGCGTACAACGCGATGGGGATCGGACGCAACGACAGGATCGCGATCGTGCTGGACAACGGGCCGGAGATGGCCACCGCGTTCATTGCGGTCGCCGCCGGCGCCAGTTCGGCGCCGCTCAACCCGGCCTACCGCGCCGATGAATTCGAGTTCTATCTGTCGGACCTGAACGCCAAGGGGCTGATCGTGCAGGCGGGCAGCACGTCGCCGGCGGTCGAGGTCGCCCGCAAGCTCGGCGTGCGGCTCATCGAGCTTGAACCGCAGCGGGCCAGGGGCGCGGGGGCATTCGTGCTGCGCGACACGTCGGGCGTGGCAGCCTCGGCACCGGCGCAGGGCGGCATGGCGCAGCCCGACGAGGTCGCACTGGTGCTGCACACCTCGGGCACCACGTCGCGTCCGAAGATCGTTCCGCTGTCGCAGTCCAACGTCTGCGCGTCGGCGCGAAACATCCGCGAGTTCCTGTCGCTGTCGGCGGCCGACCGCGGGCTGAACATCATGCCGCTGTTCCACATCCACGGGCTGATCGCCGGGGTGCTCGCGCCGCTGTCGGCGGGCGGCCAGGTCTGCTGCACGCCGGGGTTCAACGCGCTGAAATTCTTCGCGTGGATGGAGGAGGCACGGCCCACCTGGTACACCGCGGTGCCGACGATGCACCAGACCATTCTCGCGCGTGCTGCGAACAACCGGGCGATCATCGAGAAGAATCCGCTGCGCTTCATCCGCTCGTCTTCGTCGGCGATGCCCACCCAGGTGATCCGCGAACTGGAGCAGACCTTCGGCGCGCCGCTGGTCGAGTCCTACGGAATGACCGAGGCCGCGCACCAGATGGCTGCGAACCCGCTGCCCCCGCGCGTACGCAAGCCGGGCACGGTGGGAATCGCGGCCGGACCGGAGGTGGCGATCATGGATGAGGCGGGCAAGCTGCTGCCCGCGGGCAGCGTCGGCGAGGTGGTGATCCGCGGCGAGAACGTCACGCGGGGCTACGAGAACAACCCGAAGGCCAACGCCGAGGGCTTCGCGAACGGGTGGTTCCGCACCGGCGATCAGGGCGTGATGGACGCCGAGGGCTATCTGACGATCACCGGCCGGCTGAAGGAGATCATCAACCGCGGTGGCGAGAAGGTCTCGCCTCGCGAGGTGGACGAGGTGCTGATGGACCACCCGGCGGTGGCGCAGGTCGTCACCTTCGGCATTCCGCACGACAAGCTCGGCGAGGAAGTGGGCGCCGCCGTCGTGCTGCGCGAGGGCGCTGCGCTCACCGAGAAGGAGTTGCGCGAGTTCGCGGCAAAGCGGCTGGCCGACTTCAAGGTGCCGAAGAAGGTGCTGTTCCTGGCGGAGATCCCGAAGGGGGCTACCGGCAAGCTTCAGCGCATCGGGCTGGCGGCCAAGCTCGGGCTGGCCTGACGGATTCCGGACGGGCGGCTGGCAGTCCCGCTTCGCGCGGGAGCCTCGCCGGCTCGCGCCCTACGAGCCGGTCATGCCGGCTTGGACAGCAGGCGCTTGGAGATGAATTTCCACTCGGTCTCGGTCACCGGCGTGATCGACAGCCGGTTGCCCCTGCGCAGCACCACCATGTCGGAGAGTTCGGCATGCGCGCGCAGCTCGTCGATCGGCACCAGACGCGTCTTGCGCAATGCCTTCACGTCGACGTTGACCCATCGCGGCTCGTCGCGGGTCGACTTCGGGTCGTAGTAGGTGGAGGCCGGGTCGAACTGCGTCTGATCGGGGTACGGTTTGGACGCGACTTCGGCAAGGCCCGCGATGCCCGGCTGCGCGCAGCTCGAGTGGTAGAAGAGGACGCCGTCGCCGACGCGCATCTCGTCGCGCATGAAGTTGCGCGCCTGGTAGTTGCGCACACCGAACCAGGGCACCTTGTGCCCGCGCATCGCGATCACGTCGTCGATCGAGCACTCGTCGGGCTCGGACTTCATCAGCCAGTAGCGCAAGGGTTTCGCCTGCTTGCGTTGGAAAGGTCGCGCGCGGATGCGCGACGCAGGAATAAGTGCCCCGCCTGTGCCGTTTGGTCGGCACCCTGAACCGTTCAGTTCAGTTCGGCCGCAGTAGGCGCCTCATCAGGTTCGTCCGACGAGGGACGATCACAACAGCGACGCACGGGCACCGCGGCCTGATGCATAGCATTGGTTCAAGGAATGTATGACCAGTATCGAACACCGCAGGGCACGCCGATTGTACCCTGCGACTGCGCGGCCGCAGGCCAGCCGTTCGTCAGAACAGGCTTTCCTGGCGCTTGATCTCGGCGTCGAGCTCGTCGCTCATCTTGCGGATGCGCCGCATCACTTCCGCCGAAGGCGCAGAGCCACTGGCCGCCGCGGAACCCAGCAGCTCGTGGGCCAGCTGCAGCGCTGCCATTACCGCGATTCGATCGAGCCCGGATATCTTTCCCGCGTCGCGGATCGAACGCATCTTCTCGTCGACGACCGAGACGGCCTGGAGCAATTGCTGCTTGCCGTCTTCGCCAACCGCCAGGCGGTAATCGCGATCGAGGATCTTGACGTCGACGTGCGCCATGGGCTCAGTTGTCCTCGTCCATCGAGAGAGGCAGTCGCGCGAGCGCGGTCTCGACCCGCGATCGCGCCTCGGTCATGCGCCCTTCGAGCTCCGCCTGACGCCCCTGGATCGCCTGCAGTTCGCCACGCAGTTTCCCATTTTCCTCGGAGAGCCGGCGGGCGATTTCCATCAGCCGCTGGGCGCGATCGAACAGCTGCTCGAGTTCCTGGTCCATCCCGGCGATGTTAGGGATGCGATTCAAGGGGGTCAAGTCGGCAAGTTGCGTTTCCGGCAGATCAGGTAGCATCGTCGCCGTGAACAAGTTGGCATCGAAGGCAATCCTTCTGCTCGCGGCGGTCCTGGCGATGCTGGCAGGCGTCGCGTCGGCCAAGCCGGTGCGGGTCGACGCCGTCGAGGTCGAACTCGTTTCGCAGCAGGACGCGCTGGTGGCGGGTACCGCCGCTCTCCTCGGATTGCGGATCCGTCACGACCCCCAGTGGCACACCTACTGGCGCAACCCGGGCGATTCGGGCCTGGCCACCGACATCAAGCTCGCATTGCCGCAGGGCTGGCAGGCTGGCGGAATCGTCTGGCCGGCGCCGCAGCGGGTGCTCGTCGGGCCGCTGGCGAGCTATGTATTCGAGGGCGACACGGTCCTGCCGGTGCCGGTGCAGGTGCCGGCGACTGCCGGCGACGGGCCGGTCCGGATCACCGGCCGGGCGCAGTGGCTGATGTGTCGCGAAGTCTGCATCCCGGGCGAGGCCGATCTGGAGCTGGAACTGCCGGTGGCCAAGAGTTCGCGGCCTTCGGCGCAGGCGCAGCTGTTCGCGCAGGCGGAAAGGGAAACGCCTCGCGCGGCGCTGGCGGCTCGCGCGAGTGTCGCCGCGGCGCGTCTTTCGCTCGGCTTCGAGCGGCCCGGCGCGCGTACCGCCGAGTTCTTTCCCTATGAGCAGGGATGGCTGGATGCGCCGGCGCCGCAGTCGCTGTATCGCATGGGCGCCGACGGCGCGGGGACGTGGAGACTCGAACTGGCGCTGGCCGCGGGGACGGACCGTGCGGCGCTCGCCAAGCTCGGGTTCGACGGTAACAGCATCGGTGTGCTCCGCGTCGACGGTGAAGCGGTCGAGGTTCGCGCCACGCTCGTCGACGCTACGGCATCCGGTGGAACACTCGTGGCGACCGCGGCAGCAACGCCCGGCATCGAGGGGGGCGGGCTGACCGCAGGGCCCGGCGCGTCGCGGTTTCTCTCCGGGCCGCTCGAGGCCGTCGGCGGCTTTCTCGGATCGAGCGGATCGTCCTCGTCGCAGTTGCCGCCTGGAGCCCCACCTGCGCCGGCCGGGACGCTGACCCTGGCAGTCGCGCTGGCCTTCAGCGTCGTCGGCGGCCTGATCCTGAACCTGATGCCCTGCGTGTTTCCAGTGATCGGATTGAAGGTGCTGGGATTTGCCCGTCACGCCCAGTCGCATCGCAACGAGACCAGGCGCGGTGCGCTCGTCTTCAGCGCGGGAGTGCTGGTGTCGTTCTGGGTCCTGGGCGGGCTGTTGCTCGCGCTGCGAGCCGCCGGCGAGGCCGCGGGCTGGGGATTCCAGTTGCAGTCACCGTCCTTCGTTGCCCTGATGGCGCTGCTCTTCGTTGCGATCGGGATGAACTTCGCGGGGGTGTTCGAGATCGGTGTTCGGTTGACCCAGATCGGCGGCGTCGAAGCGAGCACGGAGCGCAGCACAGGCGCCGTCGGCACGTTTGGCTCCGGAATGCTGGCGGTGCTGGTGGCCACGCCGTGCACCGCGCCGTTCATGAGTTCGGCGCTCGGTTACACGCTGGGTCGTCCGGCGCCCGAGGTGATGCTGGTCTTCTCCGGCATCGCGTTCGGGATGGCGCTGCCCTACCTGCTTCTCGGTTTCTTCCCGCAGTCGCTGCGCTGGCTGCCGCGTCCGGGCCGATGGATGGAGAGCTTCAAGCAGTTTCTCGCCTTCCCGATGTTCGCCACCGCCGCGTGGCTGGCATGGGTCCTCGGGCTGCAGGCGGGGCTCAATGCAGTGCTCGCACTCACCATCGGCGCGGTGCTGGTGGCGCTTTCCGCGTGGCTGTACGGGCGCTTCGTGCAGGGGCAGGCCGCGGTGCATCGCGGGCTCGCGGCCGTGTTCGGCGTGCTGGCGCTGGCTGCGGGAATCTGGCTTGCACTGCCGGCGGCGGTGTCCTCCGGACCGGGGCCCGCGGCCGATGCGGGCGCGTCGGGCGCGTCGGGCGCGCGCGGTGCCGAAGCGGCAAGCGGCGCAAAGGCGAACTGGGAACCGTGGAGCGAGGCGAAGGTGGCGCAGGGAGTAGCCGCGGGTCGCATCGTATTCGTCGATTTCACGGCGGCGTGGTGCGTCAGTTGCCAGGCCAACAAGGCGCTGGTGCTGTCCCGCGATCCGGTCGCCTCGGAAATGGTCGCTCGCAACGTGCTGCATCTGGTCGCCGACTGGACCAATCGCGACGCGGCGATCACCGAAGCGCTTGCACGTCACGGCCGCAACGGCGTGCCGCTCTATCTCGTCTATCGGCCCGGCGAGTCGACGCCGCGGGTGCTGCCAGAGATTCTGACCAGCGCGGTGGTACTGGACGCGCTGGGTCCGAGGCGC
>JAHEDO010000354.1 GCA_024641185.1 Burkholderiaceae bacterium
CGTTCGCTATCTGAAGAAACTCGAGAACCGCGACATCTCGCTGGTGCACTCGATGATCGCGCTCGGCTCGTGCACGATGAAGCTGAACGCGGCCTCCGAAATGGCGCCCGTGACCTGGCCAGAATTCGCGAACATCCACCCCTTCGTGCCGCCCGAGCAGGCCGCGGGTTATGCGCGCATGCTCGAGCAGCTGGGCGCCTGGCTGACCGAGATCACGGGCTTTCACGCGGTGTCGTTCCAGCCCAACTCCGGCGCGCAGGGCGAATACGCGGGGCTGCTCGCAATCCGCTCTCATCTCGCGTCGATCGGCCGGGGCGCACGCGACGTGTGCCTGATTCCGGCCTCCGCACACGGCACCAACCCCGCGTCGGCGCAGATGATGGGCATGCGCATCGTGGTCGTGGCCTGCGATCGCAACGGCAACATCGACATGGCGGACCTGCGCGCGAAGATCGGCGAGCACCGCGACGCGCTCGCGGCGCTAATGGTCACCTACCCCTCGACCCACGGCGTGTTCGAGGCCACGATCCGCGAGCTCTGCACGTTGGTGCACGAAGCCGGCGGGCAGGTCTACATGGACGGCGCGAACCTGAACGCGCTCACCGGGCTGGCGCGGCCGGGCGACATCGGTGCCGATGTCTGTCACATGAACCTGCACAAGACCTTCTGCATCCCGCACGGCGGCGGCGGACCGGGCATGGGACCGATCGCGGTCGCGGCGCACCTCGCGCCGCACCTGCCACAGGATCCGTTCCGTTGCGCCGAGCCGGCGGGGGTCGGGTCGGTGGCCGCGAGCGCGTCGAGCAGCGCGCTGATCACGACGATCTCGTGGATGTACCTGCGCATGATGGGCGCCGACGGCGTACGCAAGGCGACCGAGGTCGCGATCCTGAACGCCAACTACATCGCGGCCAGGCTCGCACCCTATTTCCCGGTGCTCTACGCGGGCGCCAACGGTCGCGTCGCGCACGAGTGCATCCTCGACACGCGCGACCTGAAAGCGAAGTTCGGCGTCACCGCCGAGGACATCGCGAAGCGGCTGATCGACTATGGCTTTCACGCGCCGACCTTGTCGTTCCCGGTCGCCGGCACGCTGATGATCGAACCCACCGAGAGCGAGTCCAAGCCGGAACTCGACCGGTTCTGCGACGCGATGATCTCGATCCACGGCGAACTGCAACGCATCGGCGACGGCAGTTTCGATCGCACCGACAATCCGCTCAAGAACGCACCGCACACCGCGGCCGAGATCGCGGGCGAGTGGAGCCACCCCTACTCGCGCGAGTGCGCGGCCTACCCGCTTGCCTGGCTGCGCGACGCGAAGTTCTGGCCCTTCGTCAAGCGCGTGGACAACGCCGGCGGCGATCGCAACCTGGTGTGCACCTGCCCGCCGGTGTCCGACTACCAGGCATGACCAAGAGGCACGAATGAACGCCGCACCGAATAAGATCGCGCTCGACGCGCTGCACCGCGAACTCGGCGCGAAGATGGCGGCCTTCGCCGGCTTCGAGATGCCGATCCAGTACCGCGACGGGGTCAAGGCCGAGCACCTGCAAACGCGCGAGCGCGCCGGGCTGTTCGACGTCTCGCACATGGGCCAGTTGCGCGTCACCGCCGCCGACGCACGGCGCACGACGCTGCACCGCCAGCTCGAAGCCGCGCTGCCGGTGGACTTCGAAGGCTGGCTCGAGGGCCTGCAGAAGTACTCGTACCTGCTCAACGACGAAGGCGGCATCGAGGACGACCTGATGCTGGTGAACCTGGGCGACGAAGTGCGCATCGTAGTGAATGCGGGCAACCGCGAGCACGATCTCGCGCTGTTGCGCGCGCGCTGCCCCGAACTTCGCTTCGACTGGATCGACGCGGCGCTGCTCGCGCTGCAGGGGCCGCAGGCCGAGCACGTGCTCGCGCGGCTCGATCCGTCGGCCGCACCGATGTTGTTCATGCAGTCGCGCACGCTCACGCTGCTGGGCGCGAAGTGCCTGGCCACCCGCTCCGGATACACCGGTGAAGACGGCTACGAGATCTCGATCCCTTCCGCGAACGCGGAGGCGGTGGCCAGGCGCCTGCTCGACGACCCCGAAGTCGCGCCGATCGGACTCGGCGCGCGCG
>JAHEDO010000012.1:0-7138 GCA_024641185.1 Burkholderiaceae bacterium
AGGGGTTCTCGGTGGTCGCGCCGATGAAGGTGAACAGCCCGCTCTCGACGTGCGGCAGGAAGGCGTCCTGCTGGGCCTTGTTGAACCGGTGCACCTCGTCGACGAAGAGGATCGTCGCGCGGCCCGCGGAGCGCGCCGCCTGCGCCGAGGCGACTGCCTCGCGGATGTCCTTGACGCCACCCAGCACCGCCGAGATCGTCAGGAACTGGGCGTCGAACGACTGGGCCATCAGGCGGGCCAACGTGGTCTTTCCGGTGCCCGGCGGGCCCCAGAAGATCATCGAGTGCGGGCGCCGGGTTTCGAAGGCGACCCGCAGCGGCTTGCCCGGGCCGAGCAAGTGCTCCTGCCCGACGACCTCGTCCAGCGTGCGCGGCCGCATGCGCTCGGCAAGCGGGGCGCCCGCGCCTTGCGCCTGGGCCGAGGCTGTCCCGTCGTACGGACCGGCCTCGGACGAAATGCCTGCGTCCGAGAGAAGGTCGGGTTGTCGCGGTTCCGGACTCATCGTTGCATTCGCTGCAATCGCTGTTCGCGCACGCGGCGGCGCCGATCAGGCGGCGGGCGCCGGCGTCCGGCGCGCGGTCGCCCGGCCGATGTTCAGCGCGCTCGCGATCATCAGTCCCTGGAACAGTGCGATTCCGGCCCAGATGAGCGCCGGATGACCGGTGTCCATCAGCACGCCGAAGACCGCCGGCGCGAGCGCCGAGCCGACGTCCAGCCCTGAATAGACCATGCCGTAGACCCGCCCGGTCGCACCGGGCGGCGTCGCACGTCGCACCAGCAGGTCGCGCGAGGGGCCGGCGATTCCGGAACCGAATCCCATTACCGCGAACAGCAGCGGAACCGTCCAGCCTGGCCAGCTGGAGAAACCGAGCATCAGCGCGACGACGGCAGCACCGCCGAATCCCCAGGCGATGATGCGTTCCGCGCGATCCGCGTCGGCGGCGAGCACGCCGCCCAGCAGCATCCCGGCAGCGCTGGAGAGCATGTACCCCGTCAGGCACAGCGCGACATATTGCAGCGGCACTTCGTGCAGTTGCCGCGCCGACTCCGGTCCGAAGCTCTGCACGCCGCCGAGCACCGCCGCGGCGGCAAAGAAGAATCCGAAACTCATCCAGACCGCCGGAATCCGAAGGAAGTCGAAGGTGCCGCCTGCAGGCGCCGCGGACTTCGCTGCGGCCTCGCCGGGCGCTTCTGGCTCGCGGCGTCCGCCCGAAAGCAGCGAGCGGTAGCGCCAGACCACCAGCCAGACCAGTGCGAGCAGTACGGCAGCCCCGGCGAGCGCCGCACGCCAGCCGGCGATCCCGGCGATGCCGACCATGAAGAGCGGTGCCGCGGCCCAGCCCAGGTTGCCGCTGATGCCGTGCACCGCGTAGGCCTTGCCGAGCCGGCTCGGCGCGACGCGGGCATTCATGATCGAGAAGTCGACCGGATGGAAGGGGGAGTTCGCGAGACCCGCCAGGCCCGAGCACACCAGCAGCATCGGGTAGCTGACGCTGAGGGCCATCCCGAGCGCGGCGACCGAGAACAGAGCGATCGCCCCGAGCAGCACCGGAAGCGCACCGACCCGATCGACCACGAAGCCCGCCGCCGCCTGCGCGAACCCGGACACCACATAGAAAGCGGTCATCAACAGGCCGAGCTCCGCGTAGCTCAGTCCGAACGCGTCCTTGATCCAGGGAAACAGCGGCGCCAGCAGCAGCTGGCTGAAGTGCGAACTGCCGTGGGCAAATCCGACGATCGCGATCGTGCGCGCGTCGCGCTTGGCCTCATGTGGCGCCGGGGCATCCAGGGCTTCGGCGGCTGAGTCGGTCATGGTTCGTTCCCGCCGCGGCGAGTCTGCCGCGACCAGTCAGAATAGCGCACCGCGGGCATCGATCGCCCAGATCTCTTCGACGCGATCGCCGCGGTGCGCGACCAGCCAGTCGTGCAGATTGACCGTCGGGTCGCAGTGACCGGGGACCAGTCGCAGCTTCTCGCCGACCGCGAGCGGCCTCGCATCGCCCTGCGGCACGATTACCGTGTGCTCGTCCGAGAGGCCTCGCGTCTTCCAGCCCGCTTCGAGCACCGTGGGCGGACCGCTGTCGACCGCGAAGGTCTTCAGCCCGCCGTCGAGCACCGCGTGCCCGGGCCGCGAAGTGATCACGGTGCACCAGACGCCGAGCGCCTGCGAGAGTCTCGGCAGGTCCGGATCCGGCTGGTTCGCGCCGTAGTCCCCGTCCATCAGCACATAGGACCCCGGCTGCACCTCGGTGTACACCTCCGAGCCGAGTTCGTAGGCATAGGTGCCCGTCCCACCGCCGCAGATCTCCTGTACCGGATGGCCCGCGGCGCGCAGCGCGGTCGCGATCCTCGCCGCACGCGCGGCGGCCTGGCCGATCGCGACGGCGCGCTCGGCCACGCTGCGCAAATGCTGCGCGGGACCGTGATACGCCTGGAGTCCGCGCAGGCTCAGGAACGGACGGTGCGCGTCGATCAGCCCCGCCAGCGCGAGCGCCTCGTCCGCGCCGCTCACGCCGCAGCGCCCCGCGCCGACGTCGGCCTCGATCAGCAGTTCTATCGTCGTGCCCTCGTCTCGCGCGGCGGCCGCCAGCTGTTCGATCTGCAGCACGCCATCGACGCATACGCCGACTCTGGCGCGGCCCGCGAGCCGCGCCAGGCGACGTGCCTTGGACGCGCCGACCACGACGTTGCTGACCAGGACGTCGCGGATTCCGGCCTCCACGAACACCTCCGCCTCGCCGACCTTCTGGCAGCACAGCCCGACCGCCCCGGCCGCGATCTGCCGCAGGCCGATCGCCGAGCACTTGTGCGCCTTGCCGTGCGAGCGCACGCGCCCGCCCCTGTCGGCCACGTAGCGGTGCACCGCCGCGAGATTGGCCTCGAAGGCGTCGAGATCGATCAGCAGCGCCGGTGTGTCGACGTCTGCCAGCCGATCTCCCACGGCTGCCGGCGGTGCGACCTTGCTCATTGCCGGATCACGTCGGCGCCCTTGGGCGCGACGAAACGAAACGCCCCCGGATCGATCGCCGGATTGCGTTCGATCGCGCGGAACGCGAAGCGCGTGGTCCGGCCGAACGCGTCTAGCACCTCCATCGCCTCCGGCAGTCCGTCACGAAAGCCGATCGCGATGCGCTCGAAGCCGGCGTCCTTGGACTTGGGCAGCGCGTCGAGCCAGGCCAGTCCGTCGCGCTCACCCGCTTCGGTGAGCGTGAAGCTGCGCTGCAGGTCGTTGGCGCCGAACAGGATCGCTGCCGGGCTCGCCCCGAGCGAATCGGCCAGCTTGCGCTCGGTCACCTGGTTCAGGTCCTTGTCGAAGAAGTACAGGCGCTCGCCGTCTGCGACCATGAGCTGCTCATAGGGCTTGAGCACCTCCCAGCGGAATTTGCCCGGCCGTGCGAACGCAAAGGTGCCGCTCGCCGACTCGGCAGTCTGCCCCGCACCGCGGAGCGTCCGCTGGCTGAATTCCCCCCGGGCCGAGCGCGTGTCCGCGACGAAGCGCTGCAGCTGCGACAGCGCAGCCCCCTGCGGCGCGGATTCCGCCTGGAGTGGAACGGCGGTCGCTCCGGTCTGGCCGTGTGCGTTCATGGCGCACAGGGGCGCCAGGCACGCGAGCAGCAAGGCCGCGCGCCTGCGCGATATCTGATTGATCATCGGTGTGATTCTACTTGGCGCTACGCGCAGGGCCGGGCGCGAACCGCACCCGCACCCGTAACAACCGGTTCCGCTCAGTCGTCCTGCCGCGAGGGCACCAGGATGTCGCGATTGCCGTTGGTGGCCATCGACGAGACCAGCCCGGATTTCTCCATCTGCTCGAGCAGCCGCGCCGCGCGGTTGTAACCGATGCGCAGGTGCCGCTGCACGAGGGAGATCGACGCGCGCTTGTGCTTGAGCACCACCGCGACCGCCTGGTCGTACAGCGGGTCCGCCTCGCCGTCCACGCCGGCCTCCTGAAGCGTCTGCGAAAGCCCGCCGAAGCCGACGGCGCTGCCGGTGTCCGCTTCCTCCGGGACCCCGCCTTCGAGGATGCCCTCGATGTACTGCGGGTCGCCCAGCGAGCGCCAGTGCTGCACTACCTTGTGGACCTCGTCGTCCGCGACGAAGGCGCCGTGAACCCGCATCGGCAGGCCGCTGCCCGGCGGCATGAACAGCATGTCGCCCTGACCGAGCAGCGACTCCGCGCCCATCTGGTCGAGGATCGTGCGCGAGTCGATCTTAGATGAAACCTGGAATGCGATCCGCGTCGGGATGTTCGCCTTGATCAGGCCGGTGATCACGTCGACCGACGGGCGCTGGGTCGCCAGGATCAGGTGGATGCCCGCGGCGCGCGCCTTCTGCGCCAGCCGCGCGATCAGCTCTTCCACCTTCTTGCCGACGACCATCATCAGGTCGGCGAGTTCGTCGATCACTACCACCACTTGCGGCAGGCGCCCGAGTGGCTCCGGCGCATCGGGCGTGAGCGAGAACGGGTTCGGGATCAGCGATTCGCGCTTCTCGGCGTCGGCGATCTTCGCGTTGTAGCCCGAGAGATTGCGAACGCCCAGCCTGCTCATGAGCCGGTAGCGACGCTCCATCTCCGCCACGCACCAGTTCAGCGCGTTGCCCGCCTGGCGCATGTCGGTCACCACCGGCGCGAGCAGGTGCGGAATGCCTTCGTAGGCGCTCATCTCGAGCATCTTCGGGTCGATCATGATCATCCGCACCTGTGACGGGTCGGACTTGTAGAGCAGCGACAGCAGCATCGCGTTGATGCCCACCGACTTGCCCGAGCCGGTCGTGCCGGCCACCAGCAGATGCGGCATCTTGGCCAGGTCGACGACGATCGGGTTGCCGGCGATGTCCTTGCCCAGCGCAAGCGTGACGGAAGAGACGCTGTCGGCGTAGACCTTCGAACCGAGGATCTCGGAAAGGCGCACCGCCTGGCGACGCGGGTTGGGCAGCTCGAGCCCCATCAGACTCTTGCCGGGAATCGTCTCGACCACCCGCAGCGACACCAGCGACAGCGCGCGCGCCAGATCCTTGGACAAGTTGACGATCTGGCTGCCCTTCACGCCGGTGGCCGGTTCGATCTCGTAGCGCGTGATCACCGGTCCGGGGTAAGCCGCTACCACGTTGGCGGCGACGTTGAAGTCGGCGAGCTTCTTCTCGATCAGCCGCGACGTGTACTCCAGCGTCTCCGCGGACACCGACTCCTGCGCGATCGGCGGCGGATCGAGCAGCGAGAGCGCCGGCAGCTGGGTGTCGGCCGGAAGGTCGGCGAAGAGCGCGACCTGCAGCTCGGCGGCCGCCCGCTCGGAACGCTCGATGCGCGCGACCGGCGCTTCGATGCGGATCGGCCCGGGATCGTCGTCGAAGATGCGCCGCTTTTCCTCGACCTGTTCGTCGCGCTCACTGGCGGCCGCCTCGCCGATGCGCCGGTCGCGACGCGCCGCAACGGTGTGCACCAGGCGCGTCCAGACCAGCTCCAGTCCGAGTCCGATGCCCTCGAACATGGCGAGCCAGGACATGCCCACCCACAGACTGAAACCGGCGGCGATCGCCACGAACAGCGCCAGGGTCCCGCCGGTGGCGCCGAAACCGGCGAACAGCGGCATGCTGACGAGTTCCCCGATGATGCCCCCGGGCGCCAATGGCAACGCCACCGAGATGCTGTGCATGCGCGACGACTCGAGGCCCACCGCACCGAGCATCAGCACTCCGAATCCGAGCCAGCGCTCCCATGCGAAGCGCTGACCGTCGTCCGAGCCGGCATCGCCCGGCATGAGCGAGGGCCGAAGCCTTCGGTAGCCCCGCACGACGCTCGCAATGCACAGCCCGACCAGCAGATAGGCCGACACCCCGAACAGATACAGCAGCAGGTCGGCGAACCAGGCGCCGACCCGCCCGCCTGCGTTGTGCAGGGTCTTGGTGACCACCGCGTGCGACCAGCCGGGATCGGCCCGGTCGTAGGTGATCAGGATCAGCAGCAGGAAGAGGCCAAGCGCGATCTGCACGATCCAGCCCGCTTCGCGCAGCAATTCAATCGCACGATCCGGCAGACCGAACCCGGTTGCGCCGGGCCGGCGGCCGGGCGCCGTCACCGCGGCCGTAGCGCGAGCCACTTCAGGAATCCCTTCAGCTCAGGTAGGCGCTGAGCTTTTCGCGCAGCACCAGCTTGCCCTCGGGCATCGGGACGATGTAGCCGTCGATCTCCAGGCCCTTCATCACGCGCGAGACCATCTCGCGCGAAGCGCCGATCATCTTGGCGATCTCCTGACGCGGCAGCTTGTTCTTGACGATGCGCTCGCCGCCCACATTCTCCGAGAAGTCGAGCAGCACACGGGCGACGCGACCATACACATCGAGCAGCGCCAGCGTCTCGATCTTCTTGTCGGCCTCGCGCAACCGGCGAACCAGCCCGCGCATCACGTTCATCGCGACCTCCGGGCTTTGTGTCAGCATCGCCTTGAACGCGTCCTTGCTGACACCCATGAACTCGCAGGGCTCGAGCGTGACCACGCTCGCGGAGCGCGGCGCGTCGTCGATCAGGCTCATCTCGCCGATGAACTCTCCGGAGCCCAGCACCGCCAGGATCACTTCCTTGCCCTCCGAGTCGGAGCGCTGGACCTTGGCGCGCCCGGCCAGGAGGATGTACATCGACTGGGAAGGCTCGCCCTCGGATACGATCGTGCGACCCTTCGGATAGCTGCGTCTCGCGCTACCCGCTGCGAGCGTCTCCAACTGAGTCTCGGTCAACCCCGAGAACAGCGGCACTCGTCGCAGGAATGCCTTGTTTTCCTCGTGCGCCATACCCACCTCGATGAAGTGTATTGCCTATAATTTTGCACAAACCCCGAAACAAATCAAAAATCGGGTTAAGTTTAGCTCATAAGTCGATGATTTTTTGAGCTTTCTACAACGCCAATGGAATAAAGATGCCGACCCCCAAGCACTGCCGTGTCCTGATCCTGGGCTCCGGGCCCGCCGGATATACCGCGGCGGTCTATGCCGCGCGCGCCAATCTGCAGCCGGTGCTGATCACCGGAGTGGCGCAGGGCGGGCAGCTGATGACCACGACCGACGTCGACAACTGGCCGGCCGACGCCGACGGGGTGCAGGGGCCGGATCTGATGGCCCGCTTCCAGAAGCATGCCGAGCGTTT
>JAHEDO010000012.1:7148-21923 GCA_024641185.1 Burkholderiaceae bacterium
AGCGTTTCGGCACCGAGATCGTCTTCGATCACATTCACACCGCGAAGCTCGACGAGCGCCCCGTCCGGCTGATCGGCGACTCGGGCGAGTACACCGCCGACGCGCTGGTCATCGCGACAGGGGCGTCTGCCAAATACCTCGGGCTGCCGTCCGAGGACAAATTCAGCGGCAAGGGCGTGTCGGCGTGCGCGACCTGCGACGGGTTCTTCTACCGCGGCCAGGACGTCGCGGTGATCGGCGGCGGCAACACGGCGGTGGAAGAGGCGCTGTACCTGTCCAACATCGCGCGCAAGGTCACCGTCGTCCACCGCCGCGACAAGTTCCGCGCCGAACCGATCCTGATCGACAAGCTGATGGGCAAGACGCGCGGCGGCAACGTCGAGGTGCGCTGGTTCAACGAACTCGACGAAGTCCTCGGGGATGCCAGCGGCGTCACCGGTGCGCGCCTGCGCGACAAGCGCAGCGGCGAGACCGCCGACCTGGCGCTGCAGGGCGTGTTCATCGCGATCGGCCATGCCCCCAATACCGAACTGTTCCAGGGCCAGCTCGACATGGCCAACGGCTACATCGTGACCAAGGGCGGCCTGCAGGGACAGGCGACCGCGACCAGCGTGCCGGGCGTGTTCGCCGCCGGCGACGTGCAGGACCACGTCTACCGCCAGGCGATCACCAGCGCGGCCACGGGCTGCATGGCCGCGCTCGACGCCCAGCGCTATCTCGAGGCCCAGGAGGGCTGACGCGCGCGCGGGTCTTCCGATCGGCATGCGCGCTCGATGAAGAGTTTCGCGGAACTGGAACGCCTGCGCGACGCGCTCAAGGCGCAAGCGGAGGCCGAGCGCGAGGCGCAGGCCCGGGCGCGAGCCGAGCGGGCCAGGCGCGAACGCGAAGCGAACGTTTTCCGCGACGCACTTTCCGACGCGGTTCCGCTCAAGCCGTCGGGGCGAGTGCATCGACAGGCGCCCGCGTCGTCCGCCCATCCGCGCCAGCGAGAGCTCGACGAGCGCGCGGCGCTCGAGGCCTCGATGTCGGACGAGATCGACGTCGAGCGCCTGCTCGACACGGACGAGACCCTGTCGTTCCGGCGCGAGGGCGTCGGTGTCGACGTGGTCGCGCGACTGCGCCGGGGTCACTGGGTCGTGCAGGAACAGATCGACCTGCACGGCCTGCGCGTGGACGAAGCCCGCGATGCACTGACCGCTTTCCTCGCCCGGGCGCTCAAGCGCGGCAAGCGCTGCCTGCGCATCATTCACGGCAAGGGGCTGGGGTCGGTCGGCAAGGAACCCGTCCTCAAGGGCAAGGTCCTCAAGTGGCTGGTGCAGCGCGAGGACGTGCTGGCGTTCTGCCAGGCCCGGCCCACCGACGGCGGCGCGGGCGCGCTGATCGTCCTGCTGCGGCCCGGGGGCGACACGCCGCACCGCTAGGACACGGACGACACGCATGGGCGCCGTCGCGCGCGTGCTTACGGGCAATGGCGGAAGTCAGGCGGTGCCGGCGCCGGCGGTGCCTCAGGCGGTCGCTGCCGCATCGACCTTCGGCGCCTTCTTCTGCATCAGTTCGACCCCGTTTCTCACCGACACGATCTCGGCCAGGATCGACACGGCGATCTCGGCCGGGGTGCGGCTGCCGATGTGCAGGCCGATCGGTCCGTGCAGGCGCGCGATCTCGCCGGCCGACAGGTCGAACATCGCGAGCCGCTCGCGCCGCTTGCCGTTGTTGGCGCGCGAGCCCAGCGCACCGACGTAGAACGCCGGCGACTTGAGCGCCTCGAGCAATGCCATGTCGTCGAGTTTCGGGTCGTGGGTGAGCGCGACGATCGCGGTGTGCGCGTCGGGCTTGAGCTCGATCACGACGTCGTCCGGCATGCCAGGCAGGTAGTCGACGTCGGCCAGTTCGAGCGTGGAGAAGTACTCCTCGCGGGGATCGCAGACGAAGACCTGGAAGTCGAGCGCCTGCGCCATCTGCGCGAGCACCCGCGACAACTGTCCCGCGCCGATGATCAGGAGGCGATGGCGTGGCCCGAACACCGTGCGCAGGACCGCACCGTCGAAGGCCAGCGCGTCGCCGCGTGTGGCCGGCTCGAGCCTCACCTCGCCGCTCGCCAGTTCCAGGCGACGCACGACCAGCTCATGCGCCGCGGTGCGGCGCAGCAGTTCCTCGACCCAGTCGGTGCTGACGACAGGCTCCTGCACCAGTTCGAGCGTTCCGCCGCACGGCAGTCCGAACCGGGCCGCCTCGTCGCGGGTCACGCCGTACGTGACCAGCCCGGCCTTGTCCGGCTGTCCGGCCTTGCGGACCCGATCGATCAGGTCGTCCTCGACGCAGCCGCCCGACACGGACCCGACCACGCGCCCGTCGTCGCAGAGCGCCAGCAGCGCGCCCGGCGGACGCGGAGCGGAACCCCAGGTCTGGATCACGGTGACCAGGCTTACTCGGTGCCCGCCCCGAACCCATTCGAGCGTGCGTTCAAGAACCTCGCGGTCGATACTGTCCATCATTGGTCTCCCTGGGATCCCGACACCGTCGGCCCCGAACCGTCTCCCGATCCCGATCCGGCACCTGCCCGCACCGGTCGCCCGATGCGGCGCTCCAGGCGTTCGATGTCCGCCGGCGTGTCGAGGTCGAAGACGTAATGATCGCTCGGCGCGTCGAAACTTGCCACGATGTCCCGATGAGCGTCGATAAATCCCCGCAGACCGTCGGCCGCATCCTGCTCGGCGCGGACCCGGTCGACCACCCAGCGGTCGACCACGACCGGGTTTCCGCGCCGGCCCTGGTGCCACGGCAACAGCACGCGTGACCCGGGCGGACGAGCGGCGAATGCCGCGAGCAGCGCAATGATGTCGACCGGCTCGAGCAGCGGCAAGTCGCCCAGCACCACCATCACCGGGTCGGCGGCCGCCGACAGTGCGCGAAGGCCGGCCAGCACCGACCCCTGCTGACCTTCGGCATACCCGTCATGGCGCACCAGTGTCACGCCCAGATCCCGCACCAGCGGTTCGATGCGATCGGCCTGGTGCCCGAGCACCAGCACGATCTCGCCGATTCCGGCGCTCCGGATCGCAGCGGCCATGCGACGCACCATGGGAACACCGTCGACCTCGATCAGCAGTTTGTTGATGCCGCCCATCCGGCGTGACTCGCCGGCCGCGAGCAATACCGCCCCGGCGCGCGAAGCGTCGATCGCGGCCACCTCACGCGCTCCCTGATCCCGATTCACCGTCATCGCGCGCCCCTCACCCCGGGGTCACCGCGTTCGCCGCCGCGAACGCCGACGCCCAGGCCCACTGAAAGTTGTAGCCGCCCAGCCAGCCGGTGACGTCGACCACTTCGCCGATGAAGTACAGGCCCGGTACCGCGCGCGCCTGCATCGTGCGCGGATCGAGCTCGGCGGTGGCCACGCCCCCGAGTGTCACCTCGGCCTTTCGGTAGCCTTCGGTTCCCGCGGGCTCCAGCCTCCAGTGCTGCAGCGACGCGCACAGCGCGTCGAGATCCCGGTTTCCGAGTTCGGCGATCCGCGCGTCGGGACGAAGCCGCGGCATCGTGCTCGCCTGATGGGCAAGCCAGGCAAGCGCGAGACGCCGAGGCAGCAATTCGCCCAGGACGGTGGAGAGCTGCTGGCGGCTCGTCGCGCGCGCCTGCGCGAGCGCCGTCGCCAGCGACGCGCCAGGCGCCAGGTCGATCTCGATCGCCTCCCCCGGCCGCCAGAACGTGGAGATCTGCAGCACCGCGGGCCCTGAGAGCCCGCGATGCGTGAACAACAGATCCTCGAGAAACCGCGGTGCAGCCAGCTGTGCGGACGCGGTGATGCCGACCTCCATTGCGACCCCGGCCAGGTCCGCAAACGGCCCCCAGTGCTGCGCGTCGAAGGTGAGCGGGACCAGCGCGGGTCGCGTCTCGACCACCTTCAGACCGAAGCGACGGGCGAGCCGGTAGCCGAAATCGGTCGCGCCGATCTTCGGTATCGACAGACCCCCGGTGGCCACCACGAGCGCGCCGGTCTCCAGCGTGCCCGCGTCGGTCTCGATCACGAAGCGCCGGGCGTCGTGCCCAACGCCGGCACCACCCTCTCTGACCGAAACCGAACCGACCGAACACGGGGCACGCCACTGCACTTCCCCGCCCAGCGCCTCGGCCTTGAGCATCGCAATGATCCGTTCGCTCGAATCGTCGCAGAACAGTTGTCCCCGGTGCTTTTCGTGGAATCCGATGCGGTGGCTGCGCACCAGCTCGATGAAGCGCGCCGGCGGATAGCCCCGCAGCGCGGTGCGCGCAAAGCGCGGATCCGCGCTGACGTAACGCTCGAGCCGATCGCCCTGCAGATTGGTGAAGTTGCAGCGCCCGCCACCCGAGATCCGGATCTTTTCGCCGAGCCGCGCGGCGTGGTCGAGCAGCACGACCCGCGCCCCGCGGCGCGCGGCGATTCCTGCGCAGAACATGCCGGCCGCACCCGCGCCGACGATCGCGAGGTCGAATCGATCCATTGCGGCGCTCACCCTTCCCGGCGCCGGCGCGCCGAACCGCAGGCCGACCCACAGGCCGACTCGCGCGCCGAACCGTTGCGCCCCGTCCAAGCACCCTTCACGACCGGTCTCCCATGACCTCAGTCTAGCAACCGGACACGGGCGGCCGGACTGCTACATTGCGCGCATGAATGCCGACCTCGTGATACGCCATGCGCCGGAACTCGCGCTCGCCGCCGCGCTGGCCTGGGGCGCGGGCCTTCGGCTCTACCTGGTGATCTGCGTGTTCGGCCTCGCCGGCGCCATGGGCTGGTGGCCGTTGCCCGAACACCTCACGGTGCTGCAGCACCCGCTGGTCATCGGTGCAGCCGGTTTCATGGCCCTGGTCGAAACCTTCGCCGACAAGATCCCGTGGCTGGACAGCCTGTGGGACGGAGTGCACACGCTGATCCGGATTCCGGCCGGCGCGGCGATGGCCGCCGCGGTGTTCGGCGACGCCGGTACCGCGACCGCGATAGCCGCGGCGCTGCTGGGAGGCTCCCTGACCGCGACGACCCACTTCGCCAAGGCGGGCACCCGGGCGGCGGTCAACACCTCGCCCGAGCCCTTCTCGAACGTCGCAGTGTCGCTCGGCGAGGACGCTCTGGTGGTCGGCGGAACCTGGATCGCGGTCCAGCACCCGGTGCTCTTCCTCGGGCTGGTCGCCGCCTTCGTCGTGGCTGCGTTCCTCGCGCTGCGGCTGGTCCTGCGCGGACTGCGCCGGGCAACTGCCCCGCGGCGCAACTCAGCCCGCGACGCGCAGTAGCCGTTCCACCAGGGCCTCGGGCGCGGTGAGCATCGCATCGTGCCCGCCCGGCGTCGTGCACCAGTGCCAGCTGGGATCGTCCCTGACCCGCTCGTAGGCCGGACGCATCATCGGATAAGGGGGATCCGTCACCTCGATGTAGGTCCGCGGCAATCCACCGGTCGCGCCGTTCTCCAGGACGATCTCGCCGAGGTAGGTTCCCGCCGGCATCGGCGTGAAGCGCTGACCGACCCATTCGCGCAGCACGGGGTCGGTGATTCCGAAGACCTCGGGCGGAGGCGCCGGCAACGCCACGCCGGCGCCGGCACCGGCGATCGCGAGCAGGCGCGCCTGCCGATCGGCCTCGGTGCTGTAGTCGGCCCACCGCCAACGCGTGGCGCCGTCGGGCGGCACCACCGCGTCGAGGAACACGTAGTGCGCGACGCGCTCGCGCAGGCGGTCAGCCACGCCGCTGAGCACATTGCCCGCGTAGCTGTGACCCACGAGCACGCAGCCGTCCAGCGCCTCCCACTCGATGAGCCGCACGACGTCCTCGACGTGCGTGGACAGCGTCACTTGCGCGCCGAACAGGTGCGCCCGGTCTGCCAGACCGGTCAGCGAAGGCGCAAAGACGCGATGGCCGGCGTCGCTCAGCAGCTTTGCGACCTTCGCCCAGCACCATCCGCCGTGCCAGGCGCCGTGAATCAGGACGAAGGGCGGCTTCACGAAAGGCGGCTTCATCGAAGAATCAGGTGGAAAACCCGCGTCGCCCGCCATTCGCCTGGCGGGCCCCAGGGCATCAGATCGCGGACTCGCCGGTCTCGCCGGTGCGGATCCGGATCACTTCTTCGACGTTGGACACGAATATCTTGCCGTCGCCGATGCGCCCGGTTCGCGCCGCCTTGCATATCGCGTCGATGGCGCCTTCCGCGGTGTCGTCGGGAATGATCACCTCGACCTTGACCTTGGGCAGGAAGTCGACGACATATTCGGCGCCCCGATACAGCTCGGTGTGGCCCTTCTGCCGGCCGAAGCCCTTGCACTCGGTCACCGTGAGGCCGGTGACGCCGACTTCGGCGAGTGCCTCGCGCACCTCGTCCAGCTTGAATGGTTTGATGATCGCTGTGATCCGCTTCATTGGCTCTCCTGCTCGGGTTCTAGGTCCAGACTCAGTCGCGATACTTGGAAGTGATCGGGTAGCGCCAGTCGCGCCCGAAGCCTCGGCGCGTGACGCGGATTCCGATCGGCGACTGGCGGCGCTTGTACTCGCTGGTGCGGATCAGGCGCACCACGCGGTCGATCGCCTCGCGCGTGTAGCCGGCTGCCAGGATTTCGGCCACGCTGCGATTCTCCTCCATGTACATCTGCATGATGCCATCAAGCACGTCGTACGGCGGCAGGGAGTCCTGATCCGTCTGATCGGGCTTGAGCTCGGCACTGGGCGGCCTGGTGATGATGCGCTCGGGAATCACCTCCGAGAGCGTGTTCCGGTAGTTCGACAGCCGATAGACCATGGTCTTGGCGATGTCTTTGATGACCGCGAATCCCCCGGCCATGTCGCCGTACAGCGTGCAGTAGCCCACGGCCATCTCGCTCTTGTTGCCCGTGGTGAGCACGATCGAGCCGTACTTGTTCGACAGCGCCATCAGCAGCGTGCCGCGAATGCGCGCCTGGATGTTCTCCTCCGTGGTGTCCTGCGGCAGCCCGCGGAACTCGTCGGACAGCGTGCCCAGGAACGCGTCGAACACCGGATGGATCGGGAATTCGTCGTGGCGCACGCCGAGTCGATGCGCCATATCGCGTGCGTCGACCCACGAGATCTCGGCGGTGTACTTCGAAGGCATCATCACCGTGCGCACCCGGTCGGCGCCGAGCGCGTCGACCGCGATCGCCAGCGTGAGCGCGGAGTCGATGCCTCCGGACAGACCGATGATCACGCCCGGAAAGCCGTTCTTGTCCAGGTAGTCGCGCACGCCAACGACGAGCGCGGAATAGATCTGGTGCTCCAGCGGCATCACCGGTTCGACGCGCTCGCCGCGCAGGTCGACGTCGCCGCCCTCGCGGAGCACCTCCGCGATCACCAGGTCGGGCTCGAACGCATGGCCCTGGCCGGTGAGTCCGCCCTTGCGGTCGAGCACGAAGGAAAGCCCGTCGAAGACGAGTTCGTCCTGTCCGCCGACCAGATTGGCCGCGAGCATCGGCATTCCCTGCATGACCACGTTCTCGCGGGCGACATCCAGCCGCACGTGCTGCTTGTCCATGTGATACGGCGACGCATTGAGCGCGAGCAGGACCTGCGCGCCGGCGGCTCGGGCGCACTCCGGCGCGTAGCGATACCAGAAGTCTTCGCAGATGACGACACCGAATCGCACGCCGTCGACCTCGAAGACCATTGGGCGGCTGGCGGGCTCGAAGTAGCGATCCTCGTCGAAGACGTCGTAATTCGGCAGATCGTGCTTGAAGTACTCGCCGATCTGTTGCCCGCGATGCAGCAGCACCGCCGCGTTGTAGCGGCGACCATCGGACATCAGCGGCAGACCGACGAGCAGGTGAAGGTCCATACCCGCGGTCTCCGCGCGGATGACCGACAACGCGGCGCTGCACTTGTCATAGAATGCGGCGCGCAAGAGCAGGTCTTCCGGCGGATAGCCGCTGAGCGAAAGCTCCGGAGTGACCAGCACGCCGACGCCCTGCTCGGCGGCGGTGCGGGCGGCCTCGATGATGCGCCGCGCGTTGCCGTCGAAATCTCCGACGGTCTGGTTCAGTTGCGCGGCCGCGATCCGAAGAGGCATGTCAGGAAGTGCTGTTCAATTGACTCGAAACGATTATCGCACGCGACTGGCGCCCGACCTTGCCGGCATCGGGCGCGAGCAATGGGACGGACTCCTGGCCGCGAGCGTCACCGCGACGGCCCCGGACGCCGCACCCGGCGCGCGCAACGAACTCGCCGCACCCGGTGCACTGCCGGCGTTTCTGCGCTTCGACTTCCTCGAGGCGCTCGAGCGTACCGGCTGCGTCGGGGCCGACACCGGCTGGCAGCCGCTGCACATGACCTTGTGGCGCGGGCACGAGCTCGTCGGCGCGGCGCCGCTCTACGCGAAGGGCCACTCCTACGGTGAGTACGTCTTCGATTGGGCCTGGGCCGACGCCTACCAGCGCCACGGACTGCGCTACTACCCCAAGCTGCTGTGCGCCGTGCCGTTCACTCCGGTGGCCGGCCCGCGCCTGCTCGCCATCGACGAAGCGGCGCGCGAAGCGCTAATGCTGGCGCTGATCGCGCAGGCGCGCGAGTCCCGCCTGTCCTCGCTTCACCTGCTGTTTCCCTGCGAAGCCGACGCGCGGCGGGCCGAAGACGCCGGCATGATGATCCGGCGCGGCGTGCAATTTCACTGGCGCAACGCCGGCTACGAGAACTTCGAGCAGTTCCTGTCGACGCTCGCGCAGCCCAAGCGAAAGAAGATCCGCGCCGAGCGCCGCAAGGTGGCCGATGCCGGGGTCCGTTTCCGGCGGCTGGTCGGACGCGAGATCGGCGAGGCGGACTGGGCGTTCTTCTCGGCGTGCTACGAAGCGACCTACGCGGCCCACGGCGGGGTGCCGTACCTGAATCGCGAATTCTTCCTCACGATCGCGCAACGCATGCCCGAGCACCTGGTGATGATCGTGGCGACGCGCGACGCGCGTCCGATCGCGGCCAGCCTGCTGGTGCGCGACGCGAACAGAATGTACGGACGCTACTGGGGCACACTGGAACGCATCGACTGCCTGCACTTCGAAACCGCGTTCTACCAGTCGATCGAGGCGGCGATCGATCTGCGCGTCGAGGTGCTGGAAGGTGGCGCCCAGGGCGAGCACAAAATGTCACGCGGCTTCCTGCCCGAGCCGACCTGCTCGGCGCACTGGCTCGCCGAGCCCGCGTTCGCCGACGCCGTCGACCGGTTCCTCTCACGCGAGGGAACGCTGATCGAAGGCTACCTCGACGAGCTTCGCGAGCGCACGCCGTTCCGCAAGGGCTGAGCTCAGAACTTGGGCTTCACCTTCGCCGCCTGGTAGCGCTCGATCCCGTCGACGATCTCGATCGCCGCCGCCTCCGGACCGGCCCAGCCGACGACCTTGACCCACTTGCCCGGTTCGAGATCCTTGTAGTGCTCGAAGAAATGGCGGATCTGCTGGAGCCTCTCCGGGGAGATGTCCTCCGGCTTTCGCCAGTGCCGGTACCAGGGAAGGACCTTGTCGATCGGCACCGCCAGCAGTTTCGCGTCGCCGCCCGCTTCGTCCTCCATCTGCAGCATCCCGATCGGCCGGCACCTCACCACCACGCCGGGCTGCAGCGCATACGGGGTGATCACCAGCACATCGACCGGATCACCGTCGTCGGAGATCGTGTGCGGGATGTACCCGTAGTTGCACGGATAGTGCATCGCGGTGCCGATGAAGCGGTCGACGAAGAGCGCCCCGGTCTCCTTGTCGACCTCGTACTTGATCGGATCCGCATTCATCGGGATCTCGATGATCACGTTGAAGTCGTTCGGAATGTCACGCCCGGAACCGACGCGATCGAGATTCATGAATTCCCCTTGCTGGTTGTGCGACGGCCTGCGGGATCAGCCCCGCGGTGGCGCCACCCGCTCGGCGCGATGCACCTGATGCAGGATTCGCTGCCGGCGTGATTCTATCGGGAATGGTGCAGCGCCCTGCGTGCCTGTCATAGAATCCAGGATCACCTTCCTGCGCCCGATGCCCGCGAGCAACGCGGGCTGCACGCACCCACTCCGGCCCTCACACCATGCTACAGAATTCCGTGCGCCATCAGTTGTTCATCGACAACAAGCAGACGCCGGCCGCCAGCGGCGAGTCGATCCAGGTCGTCGACCCGTCCGACGGACAAGTGTTCGCACAGATCGCGCGCGGCGGCGCCGCGGACATCGACCGCGCGGTGGGCGCCGCGCGCCGCGCGAGCGTCGGCGCCTGGGGCGTGATGACTGCCGTCGAGCGCGGCCGGGTGCTGCGACGCTGGGCGGATCTTGTTGCCGCGGCCGGCGACGAGCTCGCGCATCTCGAGTCGCGCGACACCGGAAAGCCGATGCGACAGGCGCGCGCCGACGCGACCGCGTTCGCCCGCTACTTCGAGTACTACGCCGGGGCGGCCGACAAGCTGCACGGCCAGACGATCCCCTACCAGAACGGCTACACGGTGATGACGATCCGCGAGCCGCACGGCGTGACCGGCCACATCATCCCGTGGAACTACCCGATGCAGATCTTCGGGCGATCGGTCGGTGCCGCGCTGGCTGCGGGCAACGCCTGCGTGGTCAAGCCGGCCGAGGACGCCTGCCTGTCGCTGCTTCGCGCCGCCGAGCTCGGCGCCCAGGCCGGTCTGCCGCCCGGCGCCCTGAACGTCGTGACCGGTCTGGGGCCTGAAGCGGGTCAGGCGCTCGCGGAGCATCCGGGCATCGACCACATCTCCTTCACCGGGTCGCCGGACACCGGAAGGCGCGTGGCGCAGGCCGCCGCCGGACACCACTGTCCGGTCACGCTGGAACTCGGCGGAAAATCGCCGCAGATCGTCTTCGCCGACGCGGATCTGGAAGCGACCCTCCCTGTGCTGGTCAACGCGATCATCCAGAACTGCGGACAGACATGCTCAGCCGGCAGTCGCGTCCTGATCGAGCGCGCCGCCTGGGATCAGGTGCTCGCGCAGCTCGCCGAGCGATTCGCGGCACTTCGCGCCGGCCCGGCGAGCCAGGACCTGGATCTGGGACCGCTGATCTCCGAGCGCCAGCGGCAGCGCGTACGCGACTTCCTGGCCGAAGCCAGGGACAGCGGCCTGGAACTCGCAGGCCAGGGGACGATCGTCGCCGACGCGCCCCCGCTGGGCTTCTACGAGCCGCCCGCGCTGCTCGCGTCGGTGCCCAGCGCCAGTCGCCTGTTCCAGGAAGAGATCTTCGGCCCGGTACTGGTGGCCACGGCCTTCGACGACGAGGCCCAGGCGCTCGCGCTGGCCAATGATTCTCCGTACGGACTGGTCGCCGGCGTCTGGACCCGCGACGGCGCGCGGCAGATGCGGATGGCGCGCGGCATTCGCACCGGACAGGTATTCGTGAACAACTACGGCGCGGGTGGCGGGGTCGAACTGCCCTTCGGCGGCGTCAAGCACAGCGGCTACGGTCGGGAGAAAGGCTTCGAGGCCCTTTACGGGTTCACCACGCTCAAGACGATCGCGCTGCGCCACGATTGAACACACCCCGAGGAAGAACAACCATGAGACTGAGCGGCAAGGTAGCGATCATCACCGGAGCGGGCTCCGGCTTCGGACAGGGAATCGCCGAGCGATTCGCGGCCGAAGGCGCGAAAGTGATCGTCAACGACGTGAACGCCGGCGGCGGAGAGAAGGTCGCGGCGGACATCCGTGCGCGCGGCGGGCAGGCCCTCTTCGTGCAAGCGGACGTCTCCAAGGGGGATCAGGTCGCCGCGCTTCGCGCCGCGACCACCCAGGCCTTCGGCGGGCTCGACATCGTCGTCAACAACGCGGGCGTATCGCACCGGAACCAGTCGTTGCTCGACGTCGACGAGCAGGAGTTCGATCGTGTCTACGCGATCAACGTCAAGAGTCTCTACTGGACGGCGCAGCACATGGTGCCCTGGTTCAAGGAGCACGGCGGCGGCGTGTTCGTGAACATCGCGTCAACCGCCGGCGTTCGGCCTCGCCCGGGCCTGGTCTGGTACAACGGGACCAAGGGCGCGATGATCGTCACCTCCAAGGCGATGGCGGTGGAACTCGCGCCCTTCGGCATTCGCGTGAACGTGATCAACCCGGTCGCCGGGGAAACCCCGCTGCTGGCAACTTTCATGGGCGAAGACACGCCGGAGATGCGTGCGAAATTCATCGCGTCGATCCCGCTGGGCCGGTTCTCGCGGCCGAGCGACATCGCCAACGCGGCGCTCTTCCTCGCCTCCGACGAAGCGCAGTTCATCACCGGCGCCTGCCTGGAGGTGGACGGAGGGCGATGTGTGTAGAGCGGCCCGAAGCGCCGGGTGAGTGCCCCGCCGCCGGCGGGGATCGATCCGCGCAAGGCCGTTGCCTGGCGCGGCTACCTGCCGGCGCCCCTGCGCAGCTAGTTGCCGGCGCCCTGCTCTTTCTGAAGCAAGGCCGCCGCCCGGAAGTGCCGGGCTGCGTCCTCGGGTCTGCCGATCGTCTCGAAGAGCTCGGCGAGCGCCAGGTGCGCCGCGGCGCTCTTGGTACGTGCGAGGCTGCGCAGCAGGAACTCCTCGGCCTTGCCCCACAGCGACTCCGCCATGCACAAGCGCCCGAGCACGAGCGAGATCGCGCCGTCGTCGCCATAGCGTGACATCCACTGCTCGGCGAACTCGATGCGCTCGCGCGCCGGGATCGTATCGAGCGCGGCGTAGCGGCGCAGCAGCAGCGGCGAATACCCGTCCTTCATGGCGGTCTCGATCAGCTTGCGCGCCTGCACTTCGTCTCCGGCCCGCTAGAACGCCGCCGCCGCGGCATCGACCGTCTCGGGCATTTCGCGCTCGGCGGCCTTGAGCGTGCGCAGCAGTGCGCGCACGCCCGCCGCGTCGAGCTCCGATTGCGAGAACAGACCTCGGCACGCTCGCACACGCATGCCCCGGATCGCCGGCTCGGGCAGCGCATCGCGTTTCTCGAGTTGTCGCAACACCTGCAGCACCCGCTGCCAGTCACCGGACTGCTCGTAGGCACGCAAGGCGGCCCGCAGTGAATGGATGTGGCGCTGTCCGCCGCCGTGCAGACGCTCGATCGCCGCCAATGCCCTGCCCGGCTGCTGCTCGTCCAGCGCGAACTCGGCCGCCGTCATCTTCTCGGCCTGTGCGCTCACGCGATCAGCCTCGGCGAGCTCGAGCCAGCCGTCGCGCCGCTCGAACTCCCTCATGCGATGCGCTGCGCGCGCCGCGAGCAGTGCCGCCGCCCCGGCGAGCTGCTCATCGTCGCGCGCCGTCTGGGCAAGCCGTTCGGCGCGGCCGAAGCGACCCTCGAATAACGCAAGCAGCGCGTCGCGCATGGCGATCCGGGCAGAATCGCTGCGCCGGCGCTGCCGGTAGTCGCGCACGCGAGTCGGCAGATTGAGCGCCTTGCCGATAGCCAGCAGCACCAGGTGCAGCAGGAAAAACGAGACGAGCAGCAGCAGCACGGCGAGATTGACCGACACGTCGACCCGGTACGGCGGCCACAGGATCGCGACGTTGCCGTGATTGAAGCGCATGACGAGGGCGAGGCCGACGGCGGTCGACAGGATCAGCAGGATCCAGACCAGCCAGCGCACCGTCTAGTTCCTTTCGCGCGCGTCCCGCGCTGCCCGTACGGCGGCGAGCGTGTCGCCCAGGGACGGAAGCTCGGCGGCGATCCGCGTGTCCTGCAGCTGGCGCAGTGCGGCGGTCGCGTTGACGACGCTGCGCTCGCGCGTGTCGTAATAGACCTCGAGCCACTCGATCGCGCGCTTGAGGTCGGCGCGGAACAGCGGCTCCGAACGCGCCAGCAACGCGAGCCGCGCCGAAAAGAGTGTCAGGCGCAGATTCTCGCGCACGAAGTACTGCTGCTCCGGCGCGAGAAGAACGACGTCTGGCGCGTCGACCCGGCTGACCCTGAACAGTTGCGACAGTTCCGCGAGGAACGCCTGCCAGCCCAGGCGACTCGTGCTCGCCAGGCGCGCGAACGAAAACGCCGAATGCGCCGGCTCGCCACCCGTCGCCGCGTCTGCGCTCGGTGCAGCCTTCGTCGGCGAGAGACTGGAGCGCATCGGCAGCTGGTTCAGCCCGCCGGCGACCGAGTCCAGTCGCAGCGCGAGCGACACCACGTCCACGTTGGGCACGGCCTTGAGGCGCTCGATGTCGGCGGTGATCAGGCGCCGCAGCCCCAGTGCCTCGGGCTGGTTGATCCGCTTGAGTCGGCCGTCGGCGTCCTGCATCGCGACGAGCGCACCGCGCACATTGCCGCTCACCACCAGTTGCTGCGACGCGATCGCGACCGCGTTCTCCACGTCGGCGAGCGTGACGCTGAAGGTCTCCTGCGCGATGCTCTTGTACATCTGTTCGAGCTGCGACTGGTGACCCAGGGCTTCGGTGAACTTGCTCTCGAGCACCGCCGAGCGCCCCTGCAGTTCGCGCACCAGTTCCTGCGACTGCTTCACCTGAATCTCGAGCTGCATCGCCCGCTCATCGGCCTGCTGCAGGCGCCGCGCGGCCTCGCGCGCGACGTTCTCGCCACGCTGCCACAAGAAGACGCTGCTGGCGGCGGCGGCCAACGCGATCAACAGCGCGACTACGCCGACCACCTTGGCGGCTCCGGACGCGCGAGGGGGGCCGGCCCCCTCCTCGCCCCCGGAAGTGACACTGCCTTGCCTTCCGGGCGTGGCCCTCGCTGCCCCGGTCGGCCCGCCCGGCGGCACGTCGGACGCGCGCGCGTCGCTCGCCGCGGCAGGGCTCGGGGGCGCTGCCGACGTCGTGCCGGTGGTCTGGGGCGAAGGGGTGTCGTTTTCTGCGGACACAGGCAAACCC
>JAHEDO010000012.1:21933-26118 GCA_024641185.1 Burkholderiaceae bacterium
TCAGCCCGATTCTATCGCGGCCAGCAGAGCGCGTTCACCCGGCTCGACCAAATGCGCCGACACCCATTGCCGCTCCCGCAGCAGAGACACGATTCGCGGATGCGGCGCGAGCGCCGGCTGCGCGTGCGCCCAGGGCCCCAGACCGGCGCCGGCGACCAGTTCGTCGAGCTCACGGACCGCCTCGCCCGTCGTGAACACGAATACGACCGGATCAGGCTCTCTTGCCCAGCGGTTCAGCACGCTCGAGGCCTCCTGCGCAGGCGCCACCGCTTCGCTGCGATAGATTGCCAGTCGCTCGACGTGCGCGCCGCGCCGCGCGAGTTCCTCGATCCAGTCGGTTCGACCGGTCTCCCCCGCGAGCACCAGGATCCGCAGGTCGGCTGGCGCGTCGAACGGCGCGGTGCTCAACAGTGCCTGTCCATCGAACTGCGGCCCGGACGGCTGCACCAGCCGGACGTCAGGGGGGATGGTTGCGTGCTCGGCGAGCGCCTGGGCGCTGCCAGGACCAATGACCGCGATCCCGACCGAGGCAGGCCACCGCTGCGGCAGCAGCGCCGCGCAGGCCTCGATCGAGCCGGGACTGACGAAGATCACCCAGTCGTGCCGGGCAAGCGATCCCAGCGCCTCTCGAACCCCGGGTTCCGCATCCAGGCCGACCAGCCGGCGCAACGGGCATGCCAGGACCTCGTGCCCACGCGCCGTCAGCCGCGCCGCGAGCCGCTCGACGCGCGGCAGGGGCTGCGTGAGCAGGACCCGCGTCACTGCGTCGGCAGATAGGCCTGGGCGCCCTGTGCGAGCAGGCTCGCGGCGACCTCGTCGCCGAGCCCTTCGGCCGACTCGGCGTTCGCGTGTCCGATCCGGCCCTGCGCCTCGATCAGGTGCTCTCCATCCACGCTCGCGACACAGGCCCTGAGCCACAGCCCGTGACCCTCGCTCGCCTCGCAGTACGCGGCGAGCGGCACGCGACAGCTTCCACCGAGGGCCCGGGAGACCGCCCGTTCCGCGCGCACCTGTAGCCAAGTGCCCTGATCGGCCAGCGGCGCGAGCCAGGCCTCGAGATCGTCACGATTGGCGAGGGACTCGATCCCCAGAGCACCCTGGCCGGCCGCCGGCAGGCTCAGCGATACCGGCAACAGCGCCCTGATGCGATCCGCCAGTCCAAGCCGCTTGAGCCCGGCCGCCGCCAGCACGATCGCGTCGTAATCACCGCGGTCGAGCTTGCCCAGACGGGTGTCCAGATTGCCGCGCAGCGGGCGCACGTCCAGCGTCGGGAAGCGCCGCCGGATCTGCGCCGCCCGCCGCAGGCTCGAAGTGCCGACCACCGCGCCCGCGGGCATCTCGTCGAGCCCCCCGAACCTGGCCGAGACGAACGCGTCGCGCGGATCCTCCCTGCGCATCACCGCCGCGAGGGTGAACTCGGACGCCAGTTCCATCGGGACGTCCTTGAGCGAATGCACCGCGATGTCCGCCCGTCCGTCGAGCAGCGCCACCTCGAGCTCCTTGGTGAACAGACCCTTGCCGCCGATCTCGGACAGCGCGCGGTCGAGCACCCGGTCGCCTTCGGTGGTCATCCCCAGGATCCGGACGTCGCACGCCGGGTACAGTTCGCGCAGGCGCCCCTGCACGTAGGTCGCCTGCCACATCGCAAGCCGGCTCTCCCGGGACGCGATCACCAGTCGCGCCGGGGGCGAAACACTCGGACTCATCAGATCTCCCGGGCGAAGCCGCCAACGGCGCGGCCCACGCTCAGCCCACCAGGTTCTTGACTGTCGACCACTGCCGACGGCTGACCGGCAGGCGCTCGGGAATGTCGCGCAACACGACCTGCCAGAAGGGATCTCCGGCGTCGTCCTCCCCGGTCGGGGTGACGCGCTCGAAGCCGGCGATCGCGGGCCGTGCGACCAGCGCGTTGCGGTGGATGCGCACGAAGCGGTCGACAAACTCCTCCTCGAGCGAGGTCAGCGACTCCTCGATCAGGTACTCGCGCTCGCGGGTGCGCACGGTGATGTACTTGAGCTCGGCCTTCAGGTAGATCACCTGCTCGAGCGGCACGAGGATCACGCGCCCGCGCTCGTGCACCGACAGGTGGCGCCGACGCGTATTGGTCGCCCGGGCCAGCTGGTCGATCGCCTGGATCTGGTCGGAGGGCAGACGCGTCACCGCACGGCGCAGCGCCTCGAGCAGGCGCTGCGCGCGCACCGGCTTCAGGAGGTAGTCGATGGCGCGGACCTCGAAGGCCTCGACGGCGAACTCCTCGAAGGCGGTCACGAAGATCACCAGAGGCATCGGCCTGGGCGTCTCGCTGGCGGCCGCTCGCGCCGAAATGTGCCGGGCGAGCTCGATGCCGGTCATGCCCGGCATCTGGACGTCGAGCAGCACGATCTGCGGCTGCGCGGCCTCTATCTGGGACAGCGCCTCGGGAGCGTTGGCCGCCTCGCCGACGATGCGATGCGGGAAGTCGGGCGCAAGATCGGCGAGCAGCTCGCGCAAGCGCGAACGCGCGACTGGCTCGTCATCAACGATCAGGATCGATATGGCGTCGGACATCGCGGCGTCGCCTCTCCTTTCTGTAGGGGAGTTCCAGCAGCAGGCGGAACTGCCCATTTTCTTCGGATGTTTTCAGTTCAGCTTCCATATCGTACAGCAGCAACAGGCGTTCCCTGATGTTGGACAGGGCCATCTGATTGCCCGGACGCACAGGCTGTTGTTCTTCTGCGGGATTCAGGATCTCCACGCGCACCCGCTCGCCCGGTTGGGAGACGATGATCGTGATCTCGCCGGGCTCGGTGCGCGGTTCGATTCCGTGGTGCACCGCATTCTCCACCAGCGGCTGCAGCAGCAGCGCGGGCAGCAGGGCGTCGCCCTGCATCCGGTCGGTGTCCCATTTCACCTGCAGGCGATCACCCAGCCGCAACTGCTCGATCGCCAGGTACTGCTGGCAGGTCACCACCTCCTCGTCCAGCGGCACGAGGGCACGGGTGTCGCGCATGAACACCCTAAACAGGTCCGCGAGGTTCTCCAGCGTGCTTTCGGCACGGCGCGGGTCGGCGCGCATCAGCCCGAGCACGGTGTTCAGGCTGTTGAACAGGAAATGCGGTCGGATCCGAGCCTGCAGCGCCTGCAGCCGCGCCTCGGCCAGTGACGGCGAAAGCGACAACGCACGAAGGCGGAAGAACTCGATCGTCAGCGCAGCCAGCGCCACCGCGATCAGGCAGCGCGCCGCGACCCACAAGGCGAAGGCTCCCGGCGCGAGGTCCGGGACGAGCAGCCGCCCGATCATCAGGCATACCAGCAGCGTTAGCGCGGCCGGCACCGCGAGGCCGACCAGCCATTGCACCCGCTGCGGCTTGCCGTTGACGGTCTTGCGCATGCCGCACAGCGCGACCAGAGAGACGAGCGCCACCGGCTCGAGCACCGCACCGATCTCCAGCAGGCGGCGGCCCTGATCGGCCCAGCCGCTACCCATCGCCAGCGCGAGAAGCCCTCCGGCAAGATTCAAAGGCAGCAGGATCCGCAGCAGGATCCCGACGTTGCAGCAATCGGGGAGCACCGGCGCCGAGGCACCGTCGCTGATGCGTCGGGCCTTTACGGCGGCGGACCCAGGCTCGCCGCCGTCCGCGGGCGCGTCGGAACTGGTCGGCTGGCTGGCCGGCTGCATCGGTTCGTCCCCTGTTAATCGCCGGCACCGTTGGCGCGATGCTCCGTCCGGTTGCCGGCGGACACGCGATCATCAAGGGGCCGACCCTTATAATCGCGGCGATTATGACAGATCAATTCTCCAAGAAGTCCGAGGCGTGGTCGGCGCGTTTCTCCGAGCCGGTCTCCGAACTGGTCAAGCGCTACACGGCGTCGGTCGACTTCGACAAGCGCCTGGCCCTGTTCGACATCGAGGGGTCGCTGGCCCACGCCGACATGCTGCACGCCGCGCGGATCCTCTCCGACGACGACCTTCGGAAGATCGCCGAAGGCATGGCGAGCATCCGCGGCGAGATCGAGCGCGGCGAGTTCCGCTGGTCGCTCGACCTCGAGGACGTGCACCTGAACATCGAGAAACGCCTGACCGATCTCGCCGGCGACGCCGGCAAGCGATTGCACACCGCCAGATCCCGCAACGATCAGGTGGCCACCGACATCCGGCTGTGGCTGCGCAGTGCGATCGACGAGATCCGAACGCTGCTGCGCCTG
>JAHEDO010000355.1 GCA_024641185.1 Burkholderiaceae bacterium
CGCCCTTGGGCGAGGCGAATGCACCGACCTGAACGACGTAGCCGGTGGACTTTGCCTGCGGCTCGGGTTTGGCCTGCAGTTCGGCCTTCGCCTGGGGTTCGGGCACTGGCTGCGCGTCGGCCTTGGCAGCGACATCTGGTTTGGTCGCGACTTCTGCCTTGGCCGCGGATGACGGCTTCGACCCGGAATCGGCCTTTTCGCTGGCCGCGCTGCCGCTCGACGCGGCCGGGGCCGCTGACGCGCTGGAAGAGGATCCGCCCGCGTCGGCGTTCGCGGCTGCGGCGGTTTCGGTCGACCCCGAGGAGACGATCGCGCCGTTGCGCGTCGTGCGTTCGGCCAGCGGCGTGTCGCGCGACGGAATCTGCACCTGGACGTCGTCGCGAATCTGACGCGGTTCGGAGTCGAGGACGATTGGCAGGATGATCGCTGCGGCCAGGCACACGGCCGCCGCGCCGACCAGTCGCCGGCGCGCGCGCTTTTTCTGCGGCAATGCAGGATCGAGCGCGCCTTCAGTCTTGGCGTTCTTTGATCGCGATGCCATCTGGGGTCAGTGTGGACGGCCGTGACGGCCCAGGTGATCGAGCACGTCGGCAACCGTGAGGAATGAACCGAAGACGAGGATTCTATCATTCTCGTCGGCGCAGCTCCGTGCCTCTTCGAACGCCGCGCGAGGCGAATCGAAAGTACGCACGGTGCAGTTCGGCGCGGGTACGACGCCCTCGCTCGCGAGCAGGCGCGCCAGCTCGTCCGAAGACGCCGCGCGCGAGCCCGGCAAGTCGGTGAGCAGCCAGTGATCGACGCGGCCGGCCAGGGCGCGGACGATGCCCGCGATGTCCTTGTCGCTCATCACCCCGAACACCGCCCAGGTGGCGGGGAAAAACCCCATGTTGTCCAGGTTTTCGGCCAGGTGCGCGGCTGCGTGCGGATTGTGCGCAACGTCGAGCACCACGGCCGGACGCCCGGGCAAGATCTGGAAGCGTCCTGCGAGCGTGACCGAGGCCAGCCCCTGGCGCACCGCCTGCTGGCTCACCGGCAGCCGCTCCTGCAAGGCCTCGAGCGCAGCCAGCGCGGCGGCGGCGTTGAGGAGCTGGTTCGCGCCGCGCAACGCCGGATAGGCGAGCGAATTACGGCGCACGACAGGCCCGCGGTATGACCACTGCAGGCGATCGCCCGTGTAACCAAAATCGCGCCCCATCACCCTCAGCTTCGCATCGATCTCGCGCGCGTAGGCGAGCAGCGACTCGGGAGGTTGCGGATCGGCACAGATCGCGGGGCGCCCGGTGCGAAAGATATGGGCCTTTTCCCAGCCGATCTGCTCGCGCGTGGTGCCGAGGTAGTCGGTGTGGTCGATATCCACGCTCGTGACAATCGAACAGTCGGCGTCGATCATGTTGACCGCGTCGAGTCGACCGCCCAGCCCCACCTCCAGAATCGCGACATCGGGTTTGCTCTGGGCGAACAGCCGCAGGATTGCGAGCGTCGTGAACTCGAAGTAGGTGAGCGTGACCTCGCCACGCGCCGCCTCCACCGCCTCGAACTGCGCCACCAGCGCCGCGTCGTCCACTGCGACGCCGTCGACGCGCGCGCGCTCGTTGAACGCCACCAGGTGTGGCGACGTGTACAGCGCCACTCGATAGCCAGCGGCACGGAGAATCGACTCGAGCATGGCACAGGTGGAACCCTTGCCGTTGGTGCCCCCGACCGTGATCACCACGCACTCGAGCGCGGGGGACAGGCGTTTGGCAACTTCGCGAACCCGCTCCAGGCCCAGCTCGATCGACGTCGGGTGCAGCCGCTCGATACGCTCGAGCCACTGGGCGAGCCCGGTCATCGAACCGGGGCGCTCAGGCAACCGCGTCGCTTGGCTGGCGCAGCAGCAGCGCGAGCAAGGTGGCGATCTCGTCGCGCAACTGTCGACGGTCGACGATCATGTCGATCGCGCCTTTCTCGAGCAGGAATTCCGCGCGCTGAAAGCCCTCGGGCAGCTTCTCGCGAACGGTCTGCTCGATCACGCGCGGCCCGGCGAATCCGATCAGCGCGCGCGGTTCGGCGATGACGACGTCGCCGAGGAAACAGAAACTGGCCGAAACCCCGCCCATGGTCGGGTCG
>JAHEDO010000162.1 GCA_024641185.1 Burkholderiaceae bacterium
GCGTCGCCCGCGACGAGGGCTGCGACCTCATCTTCATGGCGTCGCACGGTCGGCGCGGAATGGCCGGCCTGCTGCTGGGCAGCGAGACCCAGAAGGTGCTGACCCACTGCAAGATTCCGGTGCTGGTGCACCGTTGAGCCGGGCCCGGGCCCGGGCCCGGCGTCGCCCGGCGCGCGATGCGATGTTCGAGGGCGCTCGCGCGCTCGGTCAGGCGATCTTCGAGTAGGTTCCGGCTGCCGGGGAGTGCCGCAGATAGCGGTCGAACGCCATCGCGACCGCGCGCACCAGCAGCCGGCCGCGCGGCAGGACCTCGATGCCCTGCGGGCGGATCTCGATCGCGCCCGCCTCGTGCATCGGCGCGAGTTCCCGGATCGCGTCGGCGAAATACTCTGGCGCGATGATTCCGTGGCGCGTCTCGATCTCGGGCCAGTTGACCCGGAAGTTGCACATCAGCGACTGGATCACGTCGCGTCGCACGAAGTCGTCGTAGCCGACCTCGATGCCGCGCGCGATCGGCAGTTCGCCCTGCATCAGGCGCTCGTAGTAGGCGTCGAGCGTCTTCTCGTTCTGCGCGTACACGGATCCCACGGACGAAATCGACGACACGCCCAGCGCGATCAGGTCTCCCGAGTCGTGCGCGCAATATCCCTGGAAATTCCGGTGCAGGCGGCCCTCGCGCTGGGCGACCGAGAGCTCGTCACCGGCCCGCGCGAAGTGGTCCAGCCCGAGATAGGCGTAGCCGGCGGAGCGGAACATCTTCACCGCCAGGTCGAAGATCTGCGAACGCGTCTGCGCCGACGGCAGGTCCGCTTCGGCGATCCGGCGCTGCGGCTTGAAGAGCTGCGGAAGGTGCGCGTAGTTGTACAGCGCGACCCGGTCCGGCTGCGCGGCGATCGTCTGCTCGAGCGTTCGCTCGAAGCCCGCGGTGGTCTGCTTGGGCAGGCCGTAGATCAGGTCGACGTTGATCGAGTGAAAGCCCGCATCGCGTGAGGCGTCGATCAGCGCGCGGGTCTCGTCGTGGGGTTGCACCCGGTTGACGGCGCGCTGGACCTCGAGATCGAAGTCCTGGATGCCGAGACTCACCCGGTTCAGCCCGAGCGCGCGCAGCGTCAGCAGTCGGGCGGGCGTGACCGTGCGCGGATCGATCTCGATCGAGTACTCGCCGTCGCTGGCAAGCTCAAAGCGGTTTCCGATCGTTTCGAAGAGCTGGGCGAACTCCTCGTCGAGCAGGAAGGTGGGCGTGCCGCCGCCGAAGTGCAGGTGGGTGATCTTCTGGCCGCGTCCGATCAGCAATGTGATCAGGTCGATTTCGCGCTGCAGCGCACTGACGTACGGCGCCGACCGTTCCTGGTGCTTGGTCCCGATCTTGTTGCAGCCGCAGTAGTAGCAGATCGTCCGGCAGAACGGGATGTGCAGGTACAGCCCGAGGGGAGCGTCCCGGCGCCCCGCGCGCTCGAGCAAGGCCTGCGTGTAGTGGGCCGGATCGAAGTTCGGACCGAACCGGTCAGCGGTCGGGTACGACGTGTACCTCGGCCCACGACCGCCGAACCGCTCGATGAGCGGCGGGTCCAGCACGATTTCGCCGAAGGCTTCCATGAATTGCTGCTTCCTCCTCGGCCCGAAGTTTCTACGCGTCGGTGGCCGGTGGCAATGAAAATGGTCAATCCGTCGTCAGAACCCCGCGTCGCGTTCCGGCGTCGCCGAGATCCGATGGATGCTGAGGTCGGCGCCGTTGAACTCCTGTTCGTCGTTCAGGCGCAATCCCATAAACGGCTTGAGGATACCGTACACCGCGATTCCGCCGGCCACGGCGATGCCGACCCCCAGCAGCGTCCCGGTCAACTGCGCCATCAGGCTCACGCCCCCGAGGCCCCCCAACGCCTTCTGGCCGAAGATCCCGCAGGCGATCCCGCCCCAGGCGCCGCACAGGCCGTGCAACGGCCACACGCCGAGCACATCGTCGACGCGAAGCCGATTCTGCGTCAGCGTGAACATCCGAACGAACAGAATCCCCGCGACGGCGCCGACCGCCAGCGCGCCGACCGGGTGCATCACGTCGGAGCCGGCGCAGACCGCCACCAGCCCTGCCAGCGGCCCGTTGTACGCGAAGCCCGGGTCGTTGCGGCCCGCCAGCGTCGCGGCGAGCGTGCCGCCGACCATCGCCATCAGGGAGTTCACCGCGACGAGACCACTGATCTTGCCGACCTCCTGCGCACTCATCACGTTGAAGCCGAACCAGCCGACGGCGAGGATCCAGGAGCCGAGCGCGAGAAAGGGGATGCTCGACGGCGGGTGTGCGGTGACGCGTCCGTCCTTCGTGTAGCGGCCCTTGCGAGCGCCCAGAAACACCACGGCCATCAGGCCGATCCAGCCGCCCACCGCGTGGACCACCACCGATCCGGCGAAGTCGTGGAAGTTCTCGCCGAAGGCCGACTTGATCGCGTCCTGGATGCCGAAGCGGCCGTTCCAGGCGATGCCCTCGAACAGCGGGTAGACCAGCGCCACCATCAGGAACGACGCGCAGAGCTGCGGAATGAATCGTGCCCGCTCCGCGATCCCGCCGGAGACGATCGCCGGGATCGCCGCGGCGAAGGTGAGCAGGAAGAAGAACTTGACCAGTTCATAGCCGCTGCGCTCGATGAGCTTGTCGGCGCTGCCCAGGAATCCGGTTCCGTAGGCGATCAGGTAGCCGACGAAGAAGTAGGCGATCGTCGACACCGCGAAGTCGACCAGGATCTTCACCAGGGCGTTGACCTGGTTCTTGTAGCGCACGGTTCCGAGTTCCAGGAACGCGAAGCCCGAATGCATCGCCAGCACCATGATCGCGCCGAGCAGGATGAACAACACGTCAACGCCGTTTTTCAGAGCATCCATTGACCGCCTCCGATGGGAATGCACCGCAAAAGCACAAAACGTGCCGATTCAGGGAGAAATGCGCCGGAATGGCGCGGATACACATTCTCTAGCCGGTGACCAGAGCTGCCGGAAGTGTCGTATGCACAGGCATCGGGCAACTGCGCGCCTGAAAATGGGGCGTGATGCCCCGGAATGGGGCGTTTCCCGTGGACCTAGTCGTCAACCGGCACCGTGTAGTTGAGCGCGAGGCGTCCGCCGTCGGGGTAGACCGTCTGCCCGGTCATGTAGGACCCGTCGTCCCCGGCCAGGAACACCGCAACCTTGGCGACCTCGTCGGGTTCGCCGAGCCTGCGCAGCGGCGTACGCGACATCAGCTTGCGTCGGGCGGCGTCCGAACCGAGCACCGCGTTGCGGGCGAGTTCGGTGGCGATCGTGCCCGGGCCGATCGCGTTGACGCGGATGTCGTGCGGCGCCAGCGCGATCGCCATCACCCGGGTCAGCTGGTTCACCCCACCCTTGGACACGACGTAAGGCACCTGGTCCGGAATGGCCAGAACCGCGTTGACGCTGGACATGTTCACGATCGCGCCGCCGTGCCCCTGCGCGACCATCTGCCGGGCGGCCGCCTGCCCGAACAGGAAATAGGACTTCAGGTTCACCGCGAGCACCCGGTCGAAATCGGCTTCGCTCAGCTCGAGGAACGGCGCCGTATGGATGATCCCGGCGTTGTTCAGCAGGATGTCCAGCCGCCCGAACCGCTCCACCACCGCGCGCACCGCGGACTGCGCGAACGCGCTCTCCGTGACGTTGCCCGCCAGAAACTCCGCGCGCTCGCCGAGCGCCTGCGCACGCGCGCGTCCGGCCTTCGCGTCGAGATCGACGAAGAACACCGATGCGCCTTCGGCGATGAAACGATCGACGCAGGCCGCGCCGATCCCGTTCGCGCCGCCGGTGACCAGGGCGACCTTGCCTTCGAGCTTCATCGATTCTCCTCCAGAGCGTTGGATCGATGGCGCGTCGGTGCGCGCCGATGCTTCGGGAGGATACCGCTTGTGCACGGGGCGCCGCTGTCGGGAGCTGAGTGGAGGTACTAGAATCCAGCGCATGCCGAACCCGTCCAGCTCAATTGGCCGACGACTGCTGACCGCACTGATCATGGTCGTCGCGGGCTCGGGGGTGTGTTCGGGGTTTGGAGCGGGGGCGGCTGCAGCTGCGGATCGTGGCGCGGATCGGCTCGCCGGATCCGGTCGCACCACCGGTGCTGTAGGCGCCGCCAGCAAGCCGAGCAAGGCCAGTGCGACCGGCGCGACGCTCGGTGTTGCCGACGACTTCGACGGTTGGCTGGCCGCGCGAATCGCACCGGAAGATGTCGGACTGATCGCACTGCCGGTATCGGGCGGCCCGCCCCTGATAGCGCATAACGCGTCGGTGCCGATGAATCCGGCGTCGACGATGAAGCTGCTGACTACATATGCGGCGCTCGCGACGCTCGGCCCCGGATACCGCTGGAAGACCGACGCCTATCTGCGCGGCCGACTCGACGGCGACGTGCTGAACGGGGATCTGATTCTCAAGGGCGGCGGCGACCCCAAACTGGTGATCGAGGACCTCACCGAGTTCATCACGGCGATGCGTCGCGCGGGCCTGCGCGAGCTGCGCGGCGATCTGGTGATCGACGATTCCGTCTTCGACGTCGGTGAAAGCAGCGTCGAAAACTTCGACGGCGACCCGACCCAGCCGTACAACGTGCGCCCCTTCGGCCTGCTGATGAACTTCAAGGCGACGCGGATCGTGGTCCGTCCCGGGGATGCCGGGGCGAGCGTTACATTGGACCCCGCACTCGACGGCGTCGAAGTCGTCAGCCGCTTGCGCCTGCTTCGCGGCCCTTGTCGCGCGGGATCCACTGCGCTTGCCATTCACGAGGTCGACGCGTCGGCGCCGCCTGCGGGGAAGGCCCTGCCGCAACGAGCGATGCAACGCACGGGAGCAGCGCGCGGTCCGACAGGTGCGGCACAGGGCTCGCGTGCGGCAACGGGTGCGGGCGTGACGACGGATTCCGACGTGGCACCGTCCATCGTCGTCACTGGCACCTATTCCCCGTCCTGCGGCGAGCAGGGGCTTTTCGCGTCTGTGCTGACACATCGGGAGTTCATCCACGCACTGTTCCGGGCGGCGTGGCTGGCCGCAGGCGGCCAGTGGACAGGGCGCACCCGCATCGAGCGCGGCGCGGCCGTCGGCACGCCCTGGCTCGAGTGGGAGTCGCCGCGCACGCTGGCCGACGTCGTGAACGACGTGAACAAATTCAGCAACAACGTCATGGCGCGGCAATTGCTGCTGACGCTCGCGGCGCAGGCCGGCGATTCACCGGCGACGGTTGAAGCAGCGCGCAGCGCGCTGGTTGGCTGGCTCTCCGCACAAGGGCTGGCGCTTCCCGGCCTGGTGATCGACAACGGTGCCGGCCTTTCGCGCATCGGGCGCATCAGCGCCGACGGGCTCGCGCACCTGCTCGTGCACGCCGCCGCGAGCCCGTTCGCCGAAACGCTGCGCAGCTCGCTGCCGGTGGTCGGTGTCGACGGTACGATGAAATACCGGATGTCCGGAGAGCGCATCGTCGGACATGCATGGATCAAGACCGGAAGTCTCGAGGGCGTTCGCGCGATCGCGGGCTATGTGGATGGGGCATCGGGACGGCGCTACGCGGTCGCGCTGTTCTGCCAGGGCGCGCGCGGCGAGGCTTCCGCGGCATTGCAGGAGTCCTTCCTGCGGTGGGTTCATGCCCGTGGCTGAGCGCGCCGGCCGGGCTCGAACCGCGGCGCTCGCTGCTGCCGTTTACGGCGCCGGGCTTGCGTACCTGTCGCTCGCGCGTGGTGGTAGTTGGTCGTGCACGGGCGCACTGCTCACCGGGCAGACGGATCTGGCCAATGCGTCGCGGGCGGACATCCTCGTCAATGTCGTCGCCTACATACCGTTTGGAGTGATGCTCGCCGCAGCCGTGCGTCGCCGTCTCGGCCGTCTCGGCGCGGTGCTGGTGGGCGCCCTGATCGGCGCCCTGCTGTCGATGTCGGTCGAGGTCGTGCAATCGTGCTTGCCGGAGCGGACCTCGTCCTGGATCGACCTCGTCGCGAATGCTGCAGGCACGATGTTTGGTGCCGGACTGTACATGTTGGAGTTTCGTCCGGCGGTGCTGAACGGTCGCGGACGGGACGCGCGGCGCTCGTTGCTCGCTGCCGAACCCCTGCGCTCGCTCGCGGTGCTGACGCTGCTGGGCTGGTTCGCGGGTCGAACGTTTCCATGGGTCCTGGGCCTGGATGTCGGACAGTTGCGACAGAACCTCGTATTCCTCAAGCCGCTGATGGCGGGCGAGTTCGGGTTGGACCCGTGGCGTTTCGCAGGCAACTTCGCGCAGTGGATTGTCGCGGGCACAGCGATTCGGGGGCTGCTGCAGCCGTGGGCACCGGTCTTGCGGACAACTGTCGCGGTCGCTGCGCTGGCGATCGTCACGCAACTGCTGCTTGCGGTGCCCACGCTTTCGCTCGAACAGTTGGCCTCGTTCTTCGCGGCGCTTTTCGTGCTGGTGGTGCTTCGGCTGCCCGGCGCCGCGCGTGCGCTGCCGGGAGCGCTGGCCATTGCCGCTTACGGAATGGCGGTCAGCTACCAGCTGCGTCCGGGCTTGGGGCCGGTGTCGGAAACCTTCTCGTGGTGGCCGGTCTTCGGACTCGGCGGCAATCCGATCGGAGCCCTCGAACTCGGCATCTTCTTCTTCAGTTATTCGTTCGCGTGCGCGCTCGCGCTCGCCTGGGCGGCGGCAGCACCGGGCGGCTACAGCACTCGCGGATCGCGCATGCAGTCGCGCGGATCGCACCGAACGTCGCATTCACGGTCCGGACAGATCGGGGCCACCGCCGGATTGCTCGTGCTGCCTCTGGCTTCTCGCAGCGCGACGGTCATGGCAGTGGCCTCGTCGATTGGCTGGCTTGCCATACTGGAGATCGCACAACTCTGGGTGCCAGGGCGAACTGCCGATACCTCGACGCCGCTGCTCGCGATGACCGGCTGGGCGATCGCACTCGCGGTGCAGTCGCGCGCCGCGGACCCGGATCCTGCAGGATCCGGTCGGTCCGGACGATGATCTGCGAGTCCTGATCATCTTGGCGCGCCTTTCGGCGCTGCAGATCGAAGCGATGGTCACACTTTGCGAGCAACCCTCGGTGCCGGACCTGCCGTTTCGGGGTCGGAATGCTGTCGACAGGATTTACAGTCGAAGTCTCGTGCGACGGTGATTGTCCGTTAAGCCATTGAGTTGATATAGAATTTTCAGACTGGCATCGGTATTGCA
>JAHEDO010000356.1 GCA_024641185.1 Burkholderiaceae bacterium
GACTGAAATCGAACGCATCGCCGACGTCGTCGGCTCGCCGCTGGTGAGCGGCCGCGAAGTCTGCGCGGTGAGCTACCAGGGAAGGCTCAGTTGCTTCGATGCGCCCACGGGCCGCGCTCTCTGGGCGCGCGACCTGTCCAGCGCGCGCGGAATCGACGTCGATGCACGCCTGGTCATTGCCGGCGACGAAGGTGATCAACTGCACGCGTTCTCGCGCACCGGCGCGAGCGTCTGGCGCCAGGACAAGCTCGCACGGCGCGGGGCGTCGGCGCCGCTGTCGCTCGGCGAGGTGGTCGTGGTGGGCGACTACCAAGGCCAGGTCTACCTGCTGTCGCGTGACGACGGCGCGATCGCCGGTCGTTTCGCCACCGACGGCACCGCGATCGTGGCTGCGCCGGCGGCGGCGGGCCGCGTCGCGGTCGTGCAGACGCGCGGCGGCACACTCGCGGGCGTCGCGCTCCAGTAGCGCGCAGTCTTAGCCATGAACCCTTGCCGCTCGTGCCGCGACGGAGCGTCGCGATGAGCGCGGTGCCGGTACTCGCGATCGTCGGTCGCCCGAACGTGGGCAAGTCGACGTTGTTCAACCGCATCACGCGCAGCCGCGACGCGATCGTCCACGATCGCCCCGGGCTCACGCGCGACCGCCACTATGGCCGGGCGCAGATTGACGGGCACACCTTCATCGTGATCGACACCGGTGGTTTCGAGCCCGCGGCCAAGGGGGGAATCGAAGCGCTGATGGCGCGCCAGGCACGCCAGGCCGTGCTCGAGGCCGATGTCGTCGTGTTCGTGGTCGATGGCCGCGCGGGCCTCACCAGCCATGACGCGCTCATCGCGACCGAACTCAGGCGCAGCGCACGTCGGCTGCTGGTGGCGGTGAACAAGACCGAGGGCATGCCGCGCGACGCCGTGGTGGCCGAGTTCCACGCGCTGGGTCTGGGTGAACCGATTCCGATCTCGTCGGCGCACGGCGAGGGCGTGCACTCGCTGGTCGAGGAAGCGCTTGCCCCGTCGTTCGCCGAGCGTCGCCGAGCGCGCGAAGCCTCCGGCGCAGATGTCGGCGCCGCCGCAGTTCCGAACGACGACAACGGCGCGGGCGAAGAGCAGGGCGCGGGCGACGACCAGGGCGCGCAAGAGTCAACCGCCGAGACCGGGCAGGCTGTGTCGCCAAGGCGCGTGAAGGTGGCGGTCGTGGGCCGACCCAATGCCGGGAAGTCCACGCTCATCAACACCCTCATCGGCGAGGAGCGGCTGATCGCCTTCGACCAGCCGGGCACCACGCGCGACGCGGTCGCGGTGGAGTTCGAGCGCGGCGGCAAGCCCTACACGCTGATCGATACGGCGGGCGTGCGCCGCCGCGGCAAGGTCACCGACGTGATCGAGAAGTTCTCGGTCGTGAAGACGCTGCAGGCGATCGAGGACTGCAACGTGTGCGTGTTGCTGATCGACGCAGTCGAGGGCGTGGCCGAGCAGGATGCGAGCATTGCCGGTTACGTGCTCGAGGCCGGGCGCGCGGTGGTGGTTGCCGTGAACAAGTGGGACGCGATCCCGGCCGACGAGCGCACGCGGCTGAAGTCCGAACTCGATCGCAAGCTGCATTTCCTCGGCTACGCGCGCACGCACACGATTTCGGCACTGCGCGGCACCGGCGTTGGCACGGTGATGCGTTCGGTCGACGACGCGTACGCTGCCGCCACGCGCAAGCTGCCCACGCCCAAGCTCACGCGCGCCTTGCGCGAGGCCGTCGAGCACCAGCAGCCGCCGCGACGCGGACCGATTCGCCCGAAGATGCGCTACGCGCACCAGGGCGGACAGAACCCGCCGATCGTGGTGGTGCACGGAAATGCGCTCGACGCGGTGCCCGAAACGTATCGCCGCTATCTCGAGGGATGGTTCCGCGACAAGTTCGCGCTCGAAGGCACGCCGCTGCGCATCGAGTTCCGTAGCTCGCGCAATCCCTACGCACCCGCCGCCCGGTAGCCGCGGGCGTTACGCCTGGCCGATCGCGCGGGCGGCGGGGTGCGAATACGGGTATATTCACCGAGCAACTTCGGCCTCGAGGCTTGAAGTCGCCGCGGTACGCCCCAACAACACTA
>JAHEDO010000357.1 GCA_024641185.1 Burkholderiaceae bacterium
ATCCTGATTTCGATGCCGACCTCGCCGCAAGGCGTGATCGCGTTCTACGCGGCCAACAAGCTCGGTGCGGTGCCGGCGCTGATCCATCCGCTGTCCACGCCACCCGAAATCGAGCACTACCTCAACGCCAGCGGCGCGCGCATCGCGCTCACCCTCGACGCCTTCTACCCGCAGTTCGCGGCAACCCGGCCGCAGCGCCCGCTCGAAACGCTGATCCTGGCACGCATCCCCGATTACCTCTCGCCGCTCAAGCGGCTCGGATTCTGGGCCACGAAGGGACGCAAGATCGCGGCAGTGCCCGACGACGCGAGCGTGCGCTGGTGGTCCGCGCTGATGTCGCAATCGCACCCCGCCGCGGCAGCCGCCCCTGCGTGCACCGAAGACGCTGCGGCGATCCTGTTCTCCGGGGGCACGACCGGCCTGCCCAAGGGCATCGTGCTGTCGAATCGCAACTTCGTCACGCAGGGAATGCAGGCCGCAGCATGGAGTGGACTCAGTGACGGCGACTCGATCCTCGCGATCCTGCCCATCTTCCACGGATTCGGACTGGGCGTGTGCGTGAACGCCGCACTGATGGCGGGAGGCAAGACCATTCTCGTGCCGGTGTTCGATCCGGCCGGCGTGGCGAAGCTCGTGCGCACCAAACGCCCCAACCTGCTGGTGGGCGTGCCCACCCTGTACGACGCGCTCAGCCGCGATCCGTCGCTCGAGCGCGCCGACCTCTCGTGCCTGCGCGCCTGCTTCAGCGGCGCCGACACGCTGCCGCGACCGGTCAAGGAGCGCTTCGAGGCGCTGGTGGCGCGTCGCGGAGGCAAGGTGCGACTGCTCGAGGGCTACGGCCTGACCGAAGCCGTTACCGCGATCATGGCCACGCCGCTCTCCGAGTACCGCGAGGGCAGCATCGGCGTGCCTTTCCCCGACATCCACGCAAAGGTCTGCCGCGTCGACTCCACCGAGGAGGTGCCTGCCGGCGAGGAGGGCGAGATCTGCCTGCGCGGTCCAGCCGTGATGCTCGGCTACCTCGACGACCCCGAGGCGAGCGCGGCAACGCTGCGCCTGCACCCCGACGGCCACACCTGGCTGCACACGGGGGACCTCGGCAAGATGGACGCCGACGGTTTCTTCTATTTCACGGTGCGGCTCAAGCGCATGATCAAGTCCTCGGGCTTCAACGTCTACCCGGCGCAGGTGGAAGCCGTGCTCTACCAGCACCCGGCAGTGTCGGAGGCCTGCGTGGTCGGCGTGCCGGACCCGGCACAGGTCGAGCGTGTGAAGGCTTACGTCGTGCTCAAGAATGCGGCGGCAAAGAACCCCGAGACCGAACGCGAATTGATCGAGCACTGTCGCGAGCGGCTGATCAAGTGGTCGTGTCCGCGCGAGGTCGAGTTCTGCGACGAACTGCCCAAGACCCGGGTCGGCAAGATCGACTATCGCGCGCTGGTTGAACAGCATCTTGAAATGCGCGACGGCGCCGAGGTTTCCTGAATGGCAAGCCGCGAACCCGACACGCGCACGATCGCACCGTCCCCGAGCGGCGTCATCGCCTCTCACGGCGGCGACCGGGTCGCGCAGGCGTTGCAGGCGCACGGCGTGCGCTGCCTGTTCACGCTGTGCGGCGGGCACATCTCACCGATTCTCGCGGCGGCCAAAGCGCGTGGCATCAGCATCATCGACGTGCGCGACGAGGCCACAGCCGTGTTCGCGGCCGACGCCGCGGCGCGGCTCACCGGCACGCCTGGCGTTGCCGCGGTCACCGCCGGACCGGGGCTCACCAACACGCTCACCGCGCTGAAGAACGCGCAGCTCGCGCAGTCGCCCATCGTGCTGCTCGCCGGGGCGGCGCCAACGGCGCTGCAGGGTCGCGGCGCGCTGCAGGACATCGACCAGCGCGCGCTGGTCGCGCCGCACGCGAAATACTTCGCGGCGGTGCGCCGAGTTCGCGACCTCGGCCCGGCAGTGATCGAGGCCTTCGCGCGCGCGCGCCAGGGTGTTCCGGGGCCGGCGGTGATCGAATGCCCGGTCGACCTGCTCTACCCGGAGGCGGAAATTCGACAGTGGTACGCCGACGCCGCCGGCAAGGGACGGTCGATCG
>JAHEDO010000163.1 GCA_024641185.1 Burkholderiaceae bacterium
GGCGACGCGCCGAACATCACCAGGCTCCAGAGCCCGGCGCCCGAACCGGACAGGTGCGGCCAGAGAACGATTATGACCCCCGAGAATCCCACCACCGCGGCCGCCCAGCGCGCGCGGGACACCTGCTCGTGCAGCAGCAGCGCCGCGCCGAGCAGCACGAAGATCGGTGTGGTGAACATGATCGCGGTGACGTCTGCCAGCGGCAGGTGCGGCAGCGCCAGGAAGAACAGCGTCAGCGAGGCCGTGTGCACCAGCCCTCGCGAGAACTGCCCCGGCAGGTTCCGCGGCCGGTACGCCGCCCAGCCGTTGCGCAGCAGCAGCGGCACCATCAGGAGGATCGCGAACAGATAGCGCAGGAACTGCGCGTACTGCGGGTTGAGCTCGAGCGTCATCAGGCGCATCAGCGCATTCATCGCGCACAGCATCAGCCCGCCCGCGGCCATCCAGCCCATACCCCGCAGCGTGGATGCGCCGACGCGCAGATCCGGCGCCGGTGCGTCGAGTTCCGGAAGGGCGATGATCAGTCCGCCGGCTGCGCTTTGCGCAGCCAGACGGCGGTATCGTGGAAGACGGCCCCGCCGTTCGGATAACCCGGCTCGGCCGAAGTCAGCGCGTTCACGCCCATGCCGTCTTCGAAGTGGCGGTTCGGCCAGATGCCTTCGAGCACGATCACGCCCCGCTGCTGGCCATCCCGCGCCTTCGCGTGCACGACGATCTCGCCGCGCGCATTGCCCAGCGTCACGCGATCGCCGTCCGACAGACCGAGCGCCGCGCAGTCCTGCGGCTCGATCAGCGCGGTCGGGCGCTTCTCGCGCTGCAGCGAGCCGGGCGTCTCGGTGAATGTCGAATTCAGGAAGGTGCGCGCGGGCGCCGCGACCAGTCGGTAAGGCCGGTCGGACGTGGCGTTGTCGATCACGTCGAAGTGGTCGGGGAGCGTGGGCATCTCGCGCCAGCGTCCGCCGAGCATCGACCAGTCGGGCTTGAAGCGGAATTTCTTGTCGGGCCAGGCGAAACCGTCGAGGAAATGCGCGGTCTCGAAGGGCAGGGCGCAGTCCTGTCCGCCGCGCTCCCAGTTGGTCTGCGCGTCCCACATGCCCGAGCGCGCGAGCGTCTCGTCCATGATCTCCCAGGCGCTCATTTCGAAACCCGGGTGGCTCGCGCCCAGCCGTCGCGCGAGTTCGCAGATCACGTAGTGGTTCTCTCTGCACTGACCCGGTGCCGCGACGACCTTCTTTGCCACCTGGAAGCTGGTGTGGCCCGATGCGGTGTAGAAATCGTCGTGCTCGAGGAACATCGTGGCCGGCAGCACGATGTCGGCGAAGGCCGCGGTCTCGGTCATGAACTGCTCGTGCACGCACAGGAACAGGTCCTCGCGGGCCAGACCCCGGTGGACCTTGTGCAGTTCCGGGCAGACCACCGCGGGGTTCGTGTTCTGCACCAGCATCGCGGTGACCGGTGGGCCGCCTTTCAGCGCATCGGCTTCGCCGACCAGGATCGGTCCGAGCCGCGACTGGTCGAGTTCGCGCACCGAGGGGTCGGCCACGTCGAGTCCTTCGATCAGCGTGCGATCCAGCGGGTAGACCGAGGTGTGACCGTAGACGGCGCCGCCGCCCTTGTGCTGCCAGGCGCCGGTGACGGTGGGCAGACAGCTGACCGCGTGCATGTTGACCGCGCCGTTGCGCGAACGCGAGAAGCCGTGATGGCAACGGATGAACGCATTCTTCGCGCGGCCGAACATGCGCGCGAACTCCAGGATGGTCTGCGCAGGCAATCCGGTAATCGACTCGGCCCATTGCGGAGAACGTTGGGCGACGTGCGCGGCGAGCTCGTCCGGCGCGTCGGTGTAGGCGCGCAGGTAGGGCCAGTCGGCGAAGCCTTCGGCGAACAGCACGTGCATCACCGCACAGGCCAGCGCGCCGTCGGTGCCGGGGCGCACCGGCAGGTGCAGGTCGGCGCGTTCCGCGGTGCCGGTGCGATACGGGTCGACGACGACCAGCTTCGCGCCGCGCTTCTTAGCGGCCATCGCGTGGGTCATCACGTTGACCTGGGTGTTCACCGGGTTGCCGCCCCAGATCACGATCAGGTCCGAGTGCTCGGCCGCCTCGCGCAGGTCGACGCCGCGCTTGGCGCCGGTGCCCGCGTTCCAGCCGTTGTCGGCGAGCGCGACGCAGATGGTCGAGAGCCAGCGCGAGTACTTCATCGCGTTTCGCAGTCGATGGATGCCGTCGCGCTGCACCAGCCCCATCGTGCCCGCGTAGTAGTAGGGCCAGACGGTTTCGCTGCCGTGGGTCTGTGCCTTGGCGGCGAACTGCTCGGCGACGATGTCCAGCGCGTCGTGCCAGGAGACGGGCGCGAACTGTTTGCTGCCCTTCGGGCCGACGCGGCGCAGCGGCTGCGTCAGACGGTCGGGGTGGTGGATGCGTTCGGCGTAGCGCGCGACCTTCTCGCAGATGACGCCGGCGGTATAGCTGTTGCGGTTCGAGCCGCGGATCCGCCCGATGGTGTGCCCGTCGATGCGCTCGACCTCGAGCGCACAGGTGCTGGTGCAGTCGTGCGGGCAGACCGACGGGACGGTCTGCGGTGCGGCTCCCGGAGCGGTCTTCGCGTGCATCCGCGGATTATAGGCAGGGATGCAACAATGCGCTGACGTCAATCCGCAGAGACCGGACATGGATACGCTGATCACTGACGTCGAGGACATCCGCAGGATCGAGTCTCAGGACTATGCGCACTGGGTCGGCGCGACGAATACCTTCGGGCTGATCTGTCGCGCCGCCGCGAACGACGCGGGCAGCACCGCGTTGCTCTATGTGCGAGACGCCCGGGACTTCGCTTCGGCGCTGCGCTGGAGCTATGGCGAACTGGTCGACGCCGTGCGCCGTGCGGCGAACCTGTTCCGCGCGCTCGGCGTCGGGCGCGGCGAACCCGTGGCGATCCTTGCACCCAACCTGCCTTCCACGCAGATCGCGTTCTGGGGCGCGCAACTCGCCGGCTGCGTGCTGCCGATCAACTACCTGCTCAACGAGGAGCACATCGGCGCGCTGCTGCGCGCGGCCGGGGTTCGGGTGATGGTGACGCTGGCGCCGTGCGACGCCCTGCCGATACACGAGACCGGCATGCGAGCCGCCCGTCCGGCAGGGGTGCGCACCGTGCTGGCCGCCGACAGCTTTCAACGGCGGCTCGGCTCGGCGCCGGCGCAATGGCCGACTGCCCAGGAGCCCGGGATGGACGATCTTGCCGCGCTGTTCCATACCGGCGGCACGACCGGACTGCCGAAGCTGCTGCGCCACACCCATCGCAACGAGCTGCATACGAGCCGCAGCGCGCCCGCGTTCTACGGCCTGCGTGCCGGGGACGTCATGCTCAACGGCTTCCCGCTGTTCCACGTCGCGGGCGCCTTCGTCTACGGTCTGAGCGTTCTCGGCGCAGGGGGCACGCTGCTGCTGCCGACGCTGACCGGCATGCGCAATCCAGAGTTCGTGAGGCGTGCGTGGGCCTGGGCGGATCGTTGCGGGGTCACGCACCTGGGTTGCGTGCCGACGATTCTGTCGGCATTGCTCGCGGTGCCGCGCGGCGAGGGCGAGGCTTCGGCCCTTCGGCTGGCACTGACCGGCGGCTCGCCGCTGCCGAACGAGCTTGCTTCGCGCTTCGAGCGCACGTTCGGCGTGCCGGTGCGCAACATATTCGGAATGACCGAAAGCGCGGGTCTCGTGGCGATCGAGCCGGCCGGCGGACCACGCGCGCCCGGGTGCGTCGGTCTGCGTCTGCCGTACAGCCGGGTCGTGGCGGTGCCGCTCGCCGACGCGCAGGCCGGTCGCGTCGCGACGCCCTGCGGCGCCGACGAGACCGGCGTCATCGCGCTTCGCGGTCCGCACGTCAGCGACGGCTACCTGGACAGCTCCCGCGACGTCGGCACGTTCACCGGGGACGGCTGGCTGCTGTCCGGTGATCTCGGGCATGTCGATGCAGACGGGCGGATCTTCCTGACCGGGAGGGCGAAGGACCTGATCATCCGCGGCAGTCACAACATCGAGCCGTCCGTCATCGAGGAAGCGTTCCTCGCCCACCCGGCCGTCAGTGCGTGCGCGGCGGTCGGGGAACCCGACGGCTACGCCGGGGAGCTGCCGGTCGTCTTCGTGACGCTCGAGCCCGGCGTGCGCGTCGAGGCGGCGCAGCTGCTCGCCGAGGTATCGTCGCGTATTCCCGAGCGGCCCGCCGTTCCGAAACGGGTGAGTATCGTCGAGCAGATGCCGCTCACCGCGATCGGCAAGATCTACAAGCCGGCGCTGCGCGTGATCGCCGCGCGGGTCAAGCTCGAAGAGTTGCTGCGGCGGGAGGGCCTGGCCGTCGACTGGCGCGTGGAATGCGCCGAGACGAGCGGCGGCGGCGTTCGGGCGCTCATCGGACTGGCGACGGACGACGCGGCGGTGGTCGAGCGCGTGCGTGCGCTGGTCGCGGGTCTGCCGATCGACGCAGCGGTCGAGCGAATGGGTTAGCGGCCGACGATCTAATCCCTGGCGACTCGCGGCCGATCCTGGATCGCCTTTCGGCCAGGCAATCGACCTTGTGCCCGATGGTGCAGTCCGCTCCTCACGCGTAGCGTCAGTGCTCCGGAGGGAGCATGGAACGTCGGACGATTCGAGCCGCGTGGCGGCACTTCGTAGCGCTTGGCTGTTGCGCCGCACTATTCGTCGGCGCGTCGACGATCGCGGCGGCGCAGCCGTTGGCGTGTTCCGCGGGTGCGGCAAGCACCTCCGGACTGTACGGATCCGGATCGGGGCTTCTGTCCGCACTGTCGCTTGGCTCGGGCGGCGTCGCCGTCGCAGGGTCGGTCGACTTCGCGTCGTCCATCGGCGGCGGCGACACGGCGCAGGCGTCGTGTCCGCCTGCGGAGCCTGCCAGCATCGCGGCGCAAGGCCCGTCGACGCTGGCGGGAAATCCGGTCGATGTCGTCACCGGTGTCAAGCTGGATCGTGCGATCGACGCCTACCTGCCGTCGCCGTCCGGGCACTCGCTCGACGATGCGGCGGAACTGGTGTTCTCGCGTTTCTATGCAAGCGACTCGGCGGGCGCTGCGGCGCTCGGGCCCGGGTGGCGCCTCGGACTCGACGTGCGTCTGTACGCGTCCGTCTCGGATGGGCGGCGCGTGTTGCAGATCGTGCAGGGCGACGGGCGGCGCATCTTGTTCGGGTCGCGACACTCGCCGCGCGACGGCGCGCTGCGCCACGATGCACTCTCGCGCGAGGACGGTGTGCTCGAGCAGCGGCCCGGCGGCCAGGGCACGGCGGATTCCCGCTGGATCTGGCACTGGCGCAACGGCCGCAGGCTGTTCTTCGACGCGGTCGGGCGACTGCGTCGGATCGAATCGCGCGCCGGTTCGCCACTTGCGCTCGACTACGACTCGCAGGGCCGGCTGTCCGCGGTGCGCAGCGCCGGCGGCCGGGCGGTCTTCCTGCGGTATCACGTCATGCGCAACGCGGACGAGACGAACGACGTGATCGCCACCGGGCAGAGCCCCGGTCCGTACGCCGGGCGTCTCGCCGCGCTGACCGGTTCCGCCGGCGACGTCGTTCGCTACGACTACGATCGGGTCGGCCGGCTCGCGCGGGTGAGTTTCGTCGACGGGGCACGTGTCGGATACGAATACGCGGACGCACCTTCGCGCAGGCTGGTGGCCGTCGCCCTGCCCGACGGGCGTCGCAGCGAGTACCGCTACCTGCCCGACGGCCGCGTGGTCTATAGCCGCGCGGCGGGCGACGGCGAGACGCAGGCGCTGCATTTCGATTACCGCATCGATCCGTCGGCCGCGGCATCGGGTCGGTCGTCGGGCGAAGCGGGAGGTGGAGCGCGAGGCGAAGAAGCGGCTGAAGCCGTTGCAGGATCATCCGGGGCGACCACGCTGCGTACCGACGGCAGGGTGCGTGCCACCTACCGCTGGACCCGACCGCGTGCGGGGTCGCCGGCGCGGCTGCTGTCCGCGGTCGGACCCGGCTGCGCGCGTTGTCCGCTCACCGGTCGGCACTATCGCTACGATCACGCCGGGCGGGTCGTCGAGATTCGGGCGGGCACGACGAGCGGGTCGGGCGTTGCAGGACCGACGCTGGTGATCCAGCGCGACCCCAAGGGCCGACCACTGGAGTTGCGTTGGGGCTCCGGCGCCGATCGGCGTGTCCGCATCGCATGGCGCGACGACCCGCTGTTCGACGTCCCGGCCGGAATCGATCGGTCGAGCGTGGTTCCCGGGCTGCGCGCGAGCCTGGAGCTGGTGCGCGATACGCGAGGGCGCGTGGTCGCCGTCGAAGAGAGCGGCTACGCGCCGACGCTCGACGACGAGGGAAAGCCGGACCCGAAGGCCGCGATCCGCCTGCGGCGCGTATCGGCCTCGCCAACCGCGACCATGATCGTCCCGCCGATGCCCGAGGCTCCGATGCCTGGCGACGCACAGGTGCGTCTCTGGCGCGACGATTTCGGCCGCGCGGTCGCGTTGCGCTCGCCGGACTTCGGGCTGGTGCGTCGCCGCTTCGACGACAGCGATCGTCTGGCGTTCGAGCGGCGCGCCGACGGTTCGGCGGCGCACTATCGATACGACGCCGATGGTCGGCTGATCGAGTATCGCGAGACCCCGTCACCGCGCAGCGACGACGCTCCGTCCCAGGCCCCGTCCCAGACCCCGTTCCGCGCGCATGGCGCGGTCACGCGCTTCCACTGGTCGCATGGGCGCCTCGCGCACGTCGAGAACGAGGATCAGCACGAGTGGTTGGCGACCGACGCCGACGGACGTGTCGTCGGCCGTCACATCGCGCTACGGCTCGAATCGGGCCGCGTCGTCGAGTTCGATACGCACTTCGAGTACGACGTCGCCGGCCGCCCGCGTGCCTGGTCGCTGCCCGGCGGAGGTTGGATTCGCGCCCGCGCCGATTCCGACGGGCAGACGGTCTCGCTGGAATGGCAGCCCATGGAAACGGCGTTTTCGCTGCCGCTGGTCAGCGCACTGGAACGCGATCGCTTCGGCCTGCGTCGTGCCGTGTTCGGCAACGGAGTCGTGGCGACGCAACGGCGCACGGCACGTGGGCGGCTCGCAGAGATCACCCATCGAAGCGAGCGCGGTGTCGGCCGAGGGCAAGACATTCTGCG
>JAHEDO010000164.1 GCA_024641185.1 Burkholderiaceae bacterium
GCGGGAACAGGCGGCCCAGGATCGAGTGACGGGCGAGCACCGCGTACAACTCGCCGGTCATATAGGTGCGAAACGCGACGATCCGTCGATCGCGCACTCGCACCCACTTGCTGTGCGTGCCCGGCAGGACCACGATCGCGTCGTCGACCCCGAGCGAGGCGAGCGCCCCGAACACCTGCGTCTCCTCGCCACGGATCACGTCGTGGGTGCCCTCGGGCGAGACGGTCGACACGCCGGGAATGATCCGGAACCGGCGCCCGGCGATGCCGTCGATCGACGCGAGGTTCGCCGCCAATTCGCCGAAGCCGGCGGGGGTCGGCAGGTAGGGTGCCTCGTGCCACCCCTGGCGGCTGCCGATCATGCCGCAGGCGATCACCGGCAGGCCGGCGCCGTCGGTGAGCCATTCGGCGCAAAGCGACTCGAACGCCTCGCAAAACCGGCCGTCGACAATCGACTGGATCCCGCGCGCCGCTTCGCGGCGGTCGAGCACCCGGCCGGTCCCGTCGAACAGGTACGCGCGCAGGGAACTCGTGCCCCAGTCCAGTCCGATCGCCGCGCGTGCGTCCATTGCGCAAGTATGCCGCAGGGTCGAGGAAGCCCTGCCGCGATGGCGCATGTCGGTCCCCGCGTGATGCGCGGGGGCGTCGGCGAGCCGGGCGTGACCCGCCTTGCTATCATCGACAGTCCCATGACCCTCACCGAACTGAAGTACATCGTCGCGGTGGCCAGGGAGCGACACTTCGGCCGCGCCGCCGAGGCCTGCTTCGTCAGCCAGCCGACGCTGTCGGTCGCGATCAAGAAGCTCGAAGAGGAACTCGGGGTGCAGCTCTTCGAGCGTGGCAACGTCGAGGTCGCGGTGACGCCGGTCGGCGAGCAGATCGTCGAGGAGGCCCAGAGGGTTCTCGAGCAGACCAACACGATCCGCGAGATCGCCCAGCAGGGCAAGGACCCGCTGTCCGGTCCGCTGCGGGTAGGCATCATCTACACGATCGGTCCGTACCTTCTGCCGCACCTCATGGGCCGGATGATCGACGCCACGCCCGATATGCCCCTTATCCTGCAGGAGAATTTCACGACCAAGCTGCTCGAGTCGCTGCGCCAGGGCGACCTCGACGTGGCGATACTCGCCGATCCGTTCCCGGATGCCGGACTGATGACGCAGGCCGTCTACGACGAACCCTTCGTCGTCGCGGTGCCGAAAAAACATCCTTGGGCAAGGCGCAAGTCGATCGCGTCGACGGAACTGCGCGAGCAGACGATGCTGTTGCTGGGCGCCGGCCACTGCTTTCGCGATCACGTTCTCGAGGTCTGCCCGGAAATGTCGCGCTACTCGCAGTCGAGCGGAGGCATCCAGAAGACCTTCGAGGGCAGTTCGCTCGAGACGATTCGCCACATGGTCGCGTCCGGCGTCGGGATCACCGTGCTTCCGCTGATGGCCCTGCCGGCGCCGCGCGCCGACAGTCTGCTGGCGTACATTCCCTTCCAGGCCCCCGCGCCCCTGCGTCGGGTGTCGCTCGTCTGGCGCAAGAGCTATCCGCGCACGGCGGCCCTCGAAGCACTGCGGGCCGCGATCCTGTCGGCCGACCTTCCCGGGGTGCAGAAGCTGCCGGGCGAGCGTCCGCGAGCGCACTGAAGCGCACCGAACATTCCCTCTCGCGTCACGGCGCGCCGCTGCGCGTATCCAGGAACCCGCACCGATGCAAAGACCCGACTACCCGACGATCGAGCAGACCATCGGCCATACGCCGCTGGTGAGGCTGCAGCGCGTCCCCGGCGACGCCAATACGCGGCGCGGCAACCTGATTCTGGGGAAGCTCGAGGGCAACAATCCGGCGGGCTCGGTCAAGGACCGGCCGGCCATCGCGATGATCGCGCGCGCCGAGGCGCGCGGCGAGATCAGGCCGGGCGACACGCTGATCGAGGCGACCTCGGGGAACACCGGCATCGCGCTCGCGATGGCGGCGTCGATCCGCGGGTATCGGATGGTGCTGATCATGCCGGAGAACCTGTCGGTCGAGCGGCGGCAGGCGATGAAGGCGTTCGGTGCGGAACTGATCCTGGTCAGCCGGGAGCAGGGCATGGAGTACGCGCGCGACCTGGCCGACCGGATGCAGGCCGAGGGAAAGGGGCGCGTGCTCGACCAGTTTTCCAACGACGACAATTGGGCGGCGCACTACGAGACGACCGGCCCGGAGGTATGGGCGGATACGCAAGGACAGGTGACGCACTTCGTGTCGGCGATGGGGACGACCGGCACGATCACCGGCGTCTCGCGCTACCTGAAGGAGCGCAACCCGGACGTGGTGATCGTCGGCGCGCAGCCGTCGGAGGGCTCGTCGATTCCGGGAATCCGCAAGTGGCCGCAGGAGTACCTGCCCAGGATCTACCGGCACGCGATGGTCGACCGCGTCGAGTCAGTGAGCCAGGGCGACGCGGAGGCGATGGCCAGGCGGCTGGCGGCCGAGGAGGGCATCTTCGCCGGCATCTCGGCGGCCGGCGCGTGCGTGATCGCGCTGCGCATCGCCGAGGAGGTGGAGAACGCGACGGTCGTCTTCGTCGTCTGCGACCGGGGCGATCGCTACCTGTCGACCGGCGTTTTTCCGGGCTGAGTTCCGGGGCAAGTTCCGGGGCAAGTTCTCTCACCGGGGACCCGGCGGGAGGCCGGCTGCCGACGCGAGCCGCCCTGCCGTCGGGCGGGCGTCAACGGCGTGCGGATCGAAGCGCGTCCGCGAGCTCGGTCACCGCCATCGCGTAGAAGCTCGAGCGGTTGTAGCGCGTGATCACGTAGAAGTTGTTCGCCCCGAGCAGGTAGGTGGTCGGTGCATCGCCGTTGGGCAGATCGATCAGTGCCAGCGGGAGGTCGTCGGGTGCGGACCCCAGCGCGCTCACGCCGAACTCGGCGAGCTGCACCGCATTGAATTGCGGCTGGATCCCGGCATCGAGCAGCGGACCGAGCCGCGCCGTGTCCTCGATCCGCGTTGCGAAGTAGACCGGCGCGCCCGGTACCCAGCCGTGCTCGGACAGGAAGCGCGCGACGCTGCCGATGGCGTCGACGGGGTCGGAGCGCAGGTCGATTCTGCCGTCCGAGTCGAAGTCGACCGCGTAGCGGCGGACGCTTCCAGGCATGAACTGAGGTAGGCCGATCGCGCCCGCGAACGAGCCCCGCACCGCGAACACGTCGGCACCGTTCTCCCGTGTCATCAGCAGGAACTGCTCGAGTTCCTCGCGAAAGTAGTCCGCGCGACGGGGGTAGTCGAAGGCGAGCGTGGAAAGCGCGTCGATCACCCGGAATTCGCCGGTCACCCGGCCGTAGATCGTCTCGACACCGATGATCGCGACGATCACTTCGGCCGGTACGCCGTAGACGCCGGCGGCACGCTGCAGCGCCTCCTCGTGCTCGCGCCAGAAGGCGACGCCGCCGTCGATCCGAAGCGGATCGAGAAAGCGCGCACGGTAGGCTTCCCAGGACCGCTTGAATCCCGAGGGGGCGGGTGCGATCAGGCGCAGAACGCTCGGCTGTTTGCGGACCTGGCCGAAGATGCCTTCAAGCGCGCGCCGGTCGAATCCGTGTCGATCGACCAGTTGTTCGATGAACGCGGCGACGTCGGCACGGTTCGCATAGCCGCCGTTGCGGGGCGCAGCCGGCGACCGCTTCGAACCCGCGTGCGCCGCCGGCTGCTTCGCGGCGGGCTTGGCAGCCGCGGTACCGTCGACTCGCGCTTTGACGGCTTGCGGCTCGGCTGCGCGGGCGTTGTCCGCCGCACAGGCGCCGAGCGCCAGGCTCAGCAACAGGGCCAGGGAGAGGGCGGTGACGAGGCCCGCGGTCGGTGCGTGGTGACAGGGCAGTGGAACGGCGTGTGTCAAGGCTTGAAGGATTGGACGAGGGTACGCAAGTTTCGCACGCCCTCGCCGCGGGCCGAAGGGGCCCCACCGTAACGCAGCGCGTTGTACAACGCAACGAAGCGTCTCGCCCTGACCATCTGCGGTGCCTCGAGCATGCGCTCTGCGCGCGCCAGCACCTGCCGTGGTGTCTCATGCGGCGCGCGAACGACGCCGGCCGCCGCCATCCGGTCGCAGAAGTCGGCGTAGCACCGCTCGACCGGATCCCTGGGGCGGCGCGGGTGCAGCGTCAGCAATGCGACTCCAGCCAGCAGCAACGCGAGCCCGATCGAGAGCAGGCCGACCAGGTCCTGCCAGCTGCCGAGGGCGAAGCCCAGCTTGGCCAGTAGTCGCTGCTGGCGGCTCATGTCATAGGACAGGACCCACTGGTTCCATGCGTTGGACATGGCCTCGAGATTGAAGCGCAGCCCTTCGAAGATCGGGAGGCCCAGACCCGCGAACTCGGCGCGCCGGGCGCGCTGGATCGCACGACTGCCGCGTTCGATGCGCTCCGGCGCAACCGCGGCCGTGGGGTCGATGCGCACCCAGCCGCGCCCTGCGAGCCAGACTTCCGCCCAGGCGTGCGCGTCGGCCTGCCTGATCAGCCAGAAATTGTCGACCGGATTCAGCTCTCCCCCCTGATAGCCGGTCACCACCCGCGATGCGATCCCCATCGCGCGCATGAGCACGACGAAGGCGCTCGCGTAGTGCTCGCAGAAGCCGGCGCGGGTGCCGAACAGGAAATCGTCGACCGTGTCGCGGCCGAGCAGCGGCGGCTGCATCGTGTACCTGAACGGTTCGGCGTGGAACATGCCGAGCGCACGCGCGATCAGCCGCTCGGGATCGTGCTCGCGCTCCCGCCAGTCGGCCGCCAGCTCGAGCGTCTTCGGGTTGAAGCCCGCCGGCAGCTCCAGCCAGTTGCGCAGGCTCGCCGGCGTCTCGTTCATGCCGAAGCGATATTGCGTCATCGACTCCAGGCTGTAGCGCGTGCGCTGGTTCACCCGCTCGCGGGTCACCAGCTGCATGTCGGGCATCAGCAGAGCGGCACCCGCGGGCAGCTTGTCCACCCTCACCGGTGCCTCCAGCGCGAACAGCCAGGGTCGGTTGTTCGGCTCCAGCGTGATGGCGTAGCGCACGGTCGATGCGCCGTCGCCCTCGATGCTGGGCAAGGGCAGGGGGGCGACCGGCCGGGTCAACGGTGTCCATTCGAGTCCGTCGAAACGACCGAACACCGGCCCACGCCAGTACATCTGCGCAGGATCGGGGCTCGCGCCTTCGAACAGCACCCGGAACGCCGGCTCGTCGGACCCGGCGAGATCGGCGATGCGACCCGGACTCATCGACTCCGACAAGCCGGTGCGGCTGGAGTAGGCGTCGTCGGGCATTCCCCAGAGCGGTCCCTGCAGCCGTGGGAACAGCAGGAAGAACAGGGCCGCGATCGGCAAGGCCTGCAGCATCAGGCTGCCGGCCGCCTTGAACCGCGCCGCGATCGCCACTTCGCGGCGGCCGAACTGCATCGTCAGCATCGCGGTCATCAGCCCGAGCACCGCGAGCAGCGTGAGCGCCGCGGTCATCATGGTCTGCGAATAGAAGAACGCGGTGAGAAGCAGAAAGAAGCAAAGGAAGATCACCACGAAGAGATCGCGGCGGGCTTTCATCTCCATCAGCTTCAAACCCAGGAACAGCACCAGCAGCGCGACGCCCGCGTCTCGGCCGAGCAGGGTTCCGAAGTTGGCGAAGACGGCGGCCGCGCAGGCCAGTGCCGCGACCCAGCGGACCGAGTCGCGGGGCAGCCAACGACCCGACATCACGAGGCCGAACCGCCAGACGAACAACACGAAGAAGCCGGTCGCCGCCCACCACGGCAGGTGCGCGACGTGCGGCACCACCGCGAGCAGGATCGCACCCATCAGGAACAGCGTGTCGCGCCGGTCGCGCTCCCATTGTTCGCCGAGCCGACCGCCGAGCGCGAGCAGCGAGTGACGCAGGCCGGAGGGCAGTCGCATCTCAGACCTCGAGCAGCGCGAGTGCTTCCAGGCAGCGTTGGCGATGTCCTGCGCCGCCGTCGAGTTCGATCGCCCGGTCCGGCAAGCCGAGCGCCCAGCGCGTGCCGCGAGCCTCGGCGTCGAGCACCCATCGCGTGAGTCGCGAGATCTTTGCCTCGACGTCGAGCGAGGCGGGCAACTGGCGCCAGTCGAGCCACAGTTCGCCACGCTCGCCGCCCTCGAACTGCTTGGTCAGCAGTTCGTCGGAGTCGGTGCGCGCCATCGCTCGCCAGGCGATTCTGCGCGGCGAGTCTCCCGGCCGGTACTGGCGAACCGACGCCACGTCGTCCTCGCCGGTACCGACCCCCTGGCCTTCGCCGGCGATCGCGGTGTTCTCGGGCAATGCCACCGCGGGGGTTTCCGGGGTCGGGTAGACCAGCACATCGATCGCCGGGTGCCAGTACGCCCACACGCGCCAAAGGCCCAGCGGATACTCCGTCAACAATTTGATGCGGGGCACCGGCATCAGCCCTCTGCGGGTCGCGGGCACCGAGAGCCGAACGAGCTGTTCGGCACCCGGAGCCACATCGACCGGTTCCGGGGCGGCCATGCCGGCGGCATGCAGGCGGATCGCGAAACGCTCCAGGCGGCCGGGATTGATCAGCAGAACGCTGAATTCGGCCGGTTGTCCCGCGAACACCGGCTCGGCCCTGCCGGGGCGCAGCACGAGGGTCGCCATGTTGCGGAAGGTGTGAAACATCGCGACCAATGCCACCGCCCCGAGCAGGAAGGTCAGCATGAACCCCAGCGACAGCGCGTAATTGATCGAAGCGACCAGCATCGCCAGCAGGATCAGCGCGTATAGGAGTCCGGCGCGGCTCGGCAGGATGTAGACATTGCGCTGCGCGAGCCGGAGGTCTTCGCGGCGCGGGCCCCGCGCCCCGCCGATGCGCGCTGCGATGCGGTCCACGAGCGACTCCCGTGCGCCGCCCGCTGGGTCGCGCGCCGCCATTCCGCGGCGAGCCCGCGGCGTGCCGGTCGCGTCGAGCGCTTGGGACGGGGAGCGAGCCATCGACCGCCCTTCAGGGGATCGCGACCGATTTCACAACGTCCGCGACCAGCTCGGCGCGCGCGCGATGCGAGACCGCTCCGCCCTTCGCCGGGCGCAGCCGATGCCCGGCCACCGCCCGCAGCACGGCCTGCACATCGTCCGGAAGCACGTGGTTG
>JAHEDO010000165.1 GCA_024641185.1 Burkholderiaceae bacterium
GGTACGACGAGATCCACCTGCCCGCTGCGCTGGCCTGCCCCGGCGTGCTGCGCGGCCGGCGCTATGCGTCGGTCGGCGAGATCGCCGAATCCGATCGCGGGCAGCGCGAACGCCACGCGCGCCGGGTCTATACGACGATCTACGAGCTCGAAGGCCCTTGGGCGGTGGACACGCCGCAATTCCAGGCGATGCGCGGCTGGTATGAGTTCGCGCCCGACGTGCGGTCGCGAACCCAGGTGGTGCAGTCGCTGTCATAGCGCCGGGGACACCGTTCCCCGGCCACGATCGGTGCCAGGCTCATCGCCTGGTGTCGCCGCCGATGGCCTTGCTGCGGATGACGTCCCCGCGGACGAGTTCCCCCGGGGTCATCTCGCGCGCCGCCGGCGGTCGCTCGACCCTGACGGACGCCGTTCTGTCGATCCGGGCGTGATCTTCCGTCCCGCCGGTGGGCGCCAGCCGCGACAGCGCTTCGCATGACAGCGCTGCGAGGTACGGAACGGCCTGCAGCGCGAGGACGAGCATCCAGAGCAGCGATTCGATCTGATCCGGCCTGCGGGTGAGCGCGACCGAACCGATGCTCGTCGCGAGCGCGAGCAGCATTGCCGCTTCCTCGCGCACCGCGCCGAGTGCCGCGCCGGCGCCGCCGCGCTGCCCCTTGCGGGTGATCTCGAACACGCCGCGCTTCCTGGCGATGCCCGCGATCACGCCGGTGGCGATCGCGTGGGACAAGCCCATGCCGGCCAGCGCCGCGCCGGCAATCTCGGCGATGGAGCAGGGGACGCGACGCCAATACAAAAGCGGCCCGATCAGGAGCTTGGCGGTGAAGAACACCGCCAGCGGCGCCATGAACAGCGTGATCGGCAGACTGAAGTACTGTGGCGCGGCGACGATGCCGATCGTCCAGAGCATCGCCGCGAACGCGAACACGAGGTGCAGCGCGTCGCCGACCCACGGGAGCCAGCCGGCAACGAAGTGATAGCGTTGGCCGATCGTGAGCGCTCCGGGCCCGAACAGCCCCCGCCAGTGCGCCTTGAGGATCTGCATGGCACCCAGCGCCCAGCGGCGCCGCTGCTTGCGGTAGGACGCGAAGTCGTCCGGCGTGAGCCCTTCGCCCATCACGCGGTCCACGTAGACGGTGCGCAGCCCATCGCGCATCAGCCGCAGGCCCAGTTCGCTGTCCTCGCAGATGCACCGTTCGGACCATCGACCTCGTTGCCTCAGCGCGTCGGCACGGATCAGCGTCATCGTGCCGTGCTGGATGATCGCGTCGCGCTCGTTGCGGTGGTGCATGCCGATGCGGAAAAAGCCGTCGTACTCCCAGTTCATCATTCGGCGAAACGGGTGCCGGCCCCACGCGCGGTGCGCTTGCGGCGACTGCACGATCGCGACCTGCGGATCGTCGAAGTGGCCGACCAGCGCACGCAGCCAGTCGCGGCGCACGACGTAGTCGGCGTCCACGACTGCGACCACTTCGGCGCGGGGGTCGGCCTGCGCCAATGCGAAGTTCAGCGCTCCCGCTTTGAACCCCGGCCACTGTGGCAGGTGGAAGAACCGGAAGTTGCCGGGCATGCGCCCGACATGCGCTTCGACGGGGCGCCACAGCGCTTCGTCGCCGGTGTTGTTGTCGACGATCAGCACCTCGAAGGAGCCGTAATCGAGCGCGCGCAGGCTCTCGATGGTGGCGATCACCATGTCCGGCGGTTCGTTGCAGCAGGCAAGGTGGATCGTCACGAAGGGTTGTCGTGCACCCGCGGCCAGCGGACGCGTCTCGAAGCGCCGCTTCAGGCTGCCTTCCCAAAAGAGTTCCGCAAATTCGAAGGCGTGCGCGAGCAGGATCGCGGCCATCACCCCGAGTGCCGGCACGAGGATCGCTAGCGCAGCCCAGTCGATCGGGCGCAGATAGTTCGCGAGCGGGAGCGTCACCAGCGCCACGACGAAAGAGACGACCGCCTGGGCGGCTAGCGCAAACGCGATGCGGCCCTCGAGCCGGATCCGGGCGAACGCGAGCAGGAACAGGAGGATCGCGGGAAATCCGACGGCCGATGAAATCGTTGCCTTGTCGCGCCAGTACGGGTCCTCGTCGATCGGGCCCTCGAACGCGAACTTCGGCGTGCGGGTGGCATCGAAGATTCCCCAATAGGCGCCCACCCGGCCTTCGTTGGCGCTCTTCCAGGGCTGGTCGATGCCTTCCATCAGGAAGTAGTCGAGCCCGGTTCCCTGAACGCGCGCGAGCAGTGTGCGAACGAACGCGGCCTGCTCGGCCGGGGTCGCGCGCGCGCTGTCGTAGCGATCACCGCCGCTGGGCCAACCGATCTCGCCGATCACGATCGGCTTTCCCGGAAAGCGGGTGCGCATTTCTTCCAGCCGACGCAACGCATAGTCGACGGCGGCCTGCGCCGGCACGCCCTCCCAGTAAGGGAGCAGGTGCACGGTGATGAAGTCGACGTGGCTCGCCAATTGCGGGTAGCGCAGCCAGACGTGCCAGGGCTCCGCTGTCGATACCGGGACGCGCAGGTCCCGCCGCAGCCGATCGAGCTGGGCGATGAGTTCGGGCGGCGTCAGGGTGCCGTGCAGGAGGGTCTCGTTGCCTGCGATCACGCGATCGATGTTTCGATGCTTGCGGACCGCCTGGCGGACCGCCTGGAGTTCGCGTGCGTTGTTCTGCGTGCGGCGGTCGAGCCAGACGCCGGCGGTCAGGCGCAGCCCGTGGAGCTCCGCGAGCGCGGGCAGCGAAGGGAACTCGCTGGAGCTGTAAGTGCGCAGGCGCGTGGTGATCGCCGAGAGTTTTTCCAGATCCGTGTCGATCTGCGCGTCGGTGGGGTAGCGGTTCTCGACTGGGCTGTCCCAGCGCTGGAACGCGTTGTAGGCGAGGCCGGCGACCCGCGCGGGCACGTCCGGCGCGTCCACGGGCGGGTTCAGCGCCCGCCACGCCAGCAGGTTGGCCGCGGCGACCAGCGCCGCGAGCAGCAGCGCCCAGCACAGTCGAGCGACGGTGCTCCCAAGCGGCGCGGAGTGGAGCGATTCGGTGGAGGAGGCTTGCATCGTTGATGGTTGATGCCGGAAAGTTCGTGGCTCGTCGCCGTGCCCGCGCTCGCCGGCTCGCCGCGAAACGGCAAAGTCGAGCGCGTCGGCCGGTGGCGATTGTAGGCCCGCAAGCAGGGCAGAATGCGAAAACCTTGCCAGCGCTTCAACGCCCCGAGACTGATCCGGCTGACATCCTTTGATGAACTCGCGCACGATTCCTTACATTGGGCCATTCCGCCGCAGGCTGGTGGGGCTCACGATCGTGCTCGGCGTTGTGCTGGCGATCGGCTGGTGGGTCGATCGGGGCCGAATGGAACCGATCCCCGAGGCGGGCGATCTGAAGCTCGATTGCGTGTCCTATGCGCCGTTTCGTCGACCCGGGGAGACCCCGTTCGATCCGCTCGCCTCCGTGTCGCCGCAGCGTATCGAGCAGGATCTGCGCATCCTGCGTGCACGCACCGACTGCGTGCGCACCTACGCGGTGCACCAGGGGCTCGAGGCGGTGCCGGAGGTGGCGCGCCGATTGGGGATGCGCGTGAAGCTCGGGGCCTGGATCGGTCGCGACGCGGCGGCCAATGCGATCGAACTCGATCGGGCGATCGCGCTGACGCATACGTACCGCGACGTCGTGGATCTGCTGATCGTCGGCAACGAGGTCCTGCTGCGCAGGGAACTGACGGCGCCGGTGCTTTCCGGCCTGCTCGCGCGGGCGCGTCGGGAATCAGCGGTACCTGTGAGCTATGCCGACGTCTGGGAATTCTGGCTGCGCAACGACGGGCTGCGCGGGCAGGTGGACCTGGTAACGGTGCACATCCTGCCGTACTGGGAAGACGAGCCGGTGGCGATCGGGCAGGCGGTCGAGCACGTCTTTTCGGTTGCTGCCAAGGTAAAGCAGCACTTCGCCGGCACGCCGGTGCTGGTCGGGGAGACCGGCTGGCCGGCCGCCGGGCGCCAGCGCGCCGGCGCGGTGCCCGGCCGGGTGAACCAGGCGAGGTTCGCGCGGGAGTTCGTCGCCCGGGCGCCGCGCGAGGGCCTGTCCTACAACGTCATCGAGGGGTTCGATCAGCCCTGGAAGCGACGCCTCGAAGGCGCGATGGGCGGGCACTGGGGGCTCTTCGACCGTGATGGCGTGCCGCATTTCGCGTGGCGCGGGGCGCTGCAGGAGGATCCGCGGTGGTGGTACGGCCCGCTTGCCGCGGCGCTGGTCGGGCTTGTCGGATGCATTGCCTGGGTGCGTCGGCGGCGCGAGGCCTTCGCCGGCGCCTTGCTGGCGTTGGTCTGGACGGCGACCGGCGCGCTCGCCGTTGCCCATTGGCAGTACATGAATGCCTGGTGCCGAACGCCGCTCGATTGGGTGGTTTCCGGGTTGGCCGCGCTCTTCGCGCTGCTGGGCGCGCTGCTGGGGGCGGATCGCCTGAGCGTCTTGACCGGCGCGTCGCGACAGACGGTGCCGACCGCCCACGAGCGAGACGCCGCGCCGTCCACTCGGTCTGTGCCGCACGCCGAAGCGGCATCCCACGAGGCCGAGCCGGGTATTGCACGCGCGCTACGGCGGCGGGCATTGCCCGGGCGTGCCTTCGCCCTGTGCCGGGCGGCCACGCTGTTCGCAGCCGCCGTCACCGCGATCGCACTGGTCTTCGATCCGCGCTACCGGGGCTTTCCGTGGGCGTTGTTCGCCGCGCCCGCGCTCGTGTTCCTTGCGCTGCGGCTCGCGGGCGAGCGTCTGCATGCCGACGCGCGCGAGGAGCGACTGCTCGCCGGCGTGATCGCACTGTGCGCCCCGGTCATCGTATGGATCGAAGGCGTGCACAACGCGCAGGCGATCGGGTTCGCGCTGCTGCTGTTGGTGCTCGCCGGCGCGAGCGCCTGGCCTTACCGCGCCGGCCGTCCGGCCCGCGAGCGGGGCGGGTGACGTGGCCGGGCCAGGACGAGCGCTGCGAGCAGCGCGGCGGGCGCCGACGAATCCGCCGAGTACAGGACCATGCCCGCGCACGCCGCCGCGAGCGCGAATCCGGCGATCCTGCGCCGGCGCGACAGCGTCGCCACGATGGCGGTCGCGAGTGCGACCCAGCCGATGCGCTGCTGCAGGAAGGCCTGTATGACCAGTGAACGCATTACGCAGCCTGCCTGCCAGGGCGCCGGATCACAGGCGGCTGCCTGCGCGGCCGGTTCGACGAGCGCGTAGCGCACGAACAGTGCGAGCGACACGGACAGCGCCGCGAGTGCGATGGTCCCCGCGAGGCCCGCCGGCGGCGCGACCGTTCGCACGTGCGTCGTCTGACCGGAGGCCCTATCGGGCCCGGCCGTCCGGGCGCGCCTGCGCCAGTGCGTCCTGGGCCAGCGGGCGTCCGTCGAACGCGCGCAGCAGAATACTCGTGAGGTCGTGCATCCCTCCGAGCACCGGCCGTTGCGGTTCCAGTCCCGGCCGGAAGCCCTGCGCGACGAATCGGCTCAGCAGTTCCGGGTTCGAGGTGATGACGTGAACCGGCACGTCCCAGGAGGCCCCCTGGCCGCTGACGCTGCTCGCGGGCTGGTGGTCGCCCACCAGGATCAGCAGGTAGTCGCGCGGGGCTGGCCGGGACAGATAGCCGCCGATCCATCGGTAGTTGTATTCGATCATCCGCACGTACGCGGGAAACATGTCGAGCCAGTCGACCTTGTCGGCCAGAGCCCGCGCCACCTCGTCGTCGTCGAACGGCTTGTCGGTCCCGACCCGGGACCAGTCCGGCTGGTAGGGGGGTACCGGCCGGAACGGAATGTGGCTCGTGATCGTCGGGAAGAACAGAAACCGCGGCGGCGAGTCGGGGCGCACCGGGGCGAGTTGCTCCAGATGCGCGATCGCCACCTGGTCCGGGATCCACCAGTAACCGAAGTGCGGGCCCCGGTAGTCGAGGTCCCGGCGGTCGTAGAACCTGTCGAAGCCGTAGAACGCCTTTTCCGGCCAGTCCCAGTTCAGCGCCGGATAGAAGCCGAGGGTCTCGTAGCCATGCGAGTGGAACAGGCGGGTGAGCGTCGGGCGGGCGGTGGTGAGCAGCAGGTCGTGGCGCATCGGGTCGCTCAGATCGACGCCGGACAGCAGGCTCAGGTGGGAGAGATCTGACGCGCCTCCGAATGTCGAGGCGCGGACGAAGGCGGAAACTACCTGCCGGCCGCTTGCGTCGATCCGGCGGGCCAGTTCTTCGCGGGACGCGGCGAGCGCCTTGTACGCGGCCGGGTTGTCGAAAGTCATCGCGCCGTAGGACTCGACGAACAGCAGCTGGACGTCGGCGCCGTGCAGCGAGGCCAGGTCGGAGGCGAAGGGCGGCGAGGCGGGCAGCGCCTGCGCGAGCCGGATCGGCGAGAAGGCGGTCGACAGCAGGTCGGCCTGCCGCAGATAGGTCGGGATGACCGGCTTGGAGACCATCGGCCAGGTGGCTTTCACGCCGGCGAGGTTGGCGGCCACCAGCGCGACCGCGGCGGCGGTGATGCCCAGCGACCAGCGCGAGCCGAGCGCCCGGGGCGCCGCTTCGCGCGCGGCGACCGCGATCAGTGCGCGAAGCCCGCGATACAGGCCCCAGAAGAACGACGCGACCCCGGCGACGATCGCCAGCTGCAGCCAGATCGGCAGGTTCTGGGCCGACACCCAGAGAAATCTGGGGATGTTGCGGCCGTCCCAGTACAGGTTGATGTTGCGCCCGAACAGCCCCGGCACCGTCACGTCCGCGTACCGCCCGACGACCAGCGCGAGGTAGCCGAACGACAGGGCGACGAGCAGACGTCGGGGTAGTGCGCCCCAGGTCTTGACCGCGACGAGCAGCATCACCCACAGCAGCAGGAACTCGGGCGCAAGCCGGGCGTCGGGTTTGATGGCCGGCGAGGGCCACCAGTTCTCGAAGCTGAGCAGGGCGTTGAGGAGCAGCAGTGCGGCCACGCCCTTGATGAGGTGGGAGCGGGTCGAATCGGTCGTGCCGCCGCCGTGTGGTGCGTGAAACATGCCCATCGCTCGGTCAGCTCGTGGTGAGCGTCGACGCCGGTGCGGCCTCGGGGCGCTGCGGCAGGCGTGCTGTCGCGATGTAGCCCATTCCGA
>JAHEDO010000358.1 GCA_024641185.1 Burkholderiaceae bacterium
TCGGCGAATATGTCGGCCGCATCTACCAGCAGGTGCGCGAGCGGCCGCGCTACATGCTGCAGGCGGTGCTTGAACGCGAGGACAGCGAGGGCGATGCCGAAACGCCGCTCGCCGATACGCGCGCTCGACCCGCGGCACGTGAGCGCGTCGAAACATGAGCAGTGGGGCGGCGCGGCGCCGCGCGCGCGCAGTGGTGTTTGCCTACCACAACGTCGGCGTGCGCTGCCTGCGCGTGCTGCTGGCGCACGACGTCGAGGTCGCGCTCGTGGTCACTCACGAGGACCGGGCCGACGAGGCCATCTGGTTCGACAGCGTGGCCGCTGCCGCACGCGAGAGCGAGCTGCCGGCGGCGATGCCCGGCGATCCGAACGCGCCGGATTTCGTCGCCCGCATCAAGGCGCTGGATCCCGATTTTCTCTTTTCCTTCTACTACCGGCAGATGCTCGGCGAAGGGCTGCTCGGTGCGGCCGCGCGCGGCGCCTACAACATGCACGGGTCGCTGCTGCCGAAGTACCGCGGCCGGGTGCCGGTCAACTGGGCGGTGATCCGCGGCGAGCGCGAGACCGGCGCCACCCTGCACCGGATGGTCGTTAAGCCCGACGCAGGCGCGGTCGTCGCCCAGCAGGCGGTGCCGATCCTCCCCGACGACACGGCAGGCGAAGTGTTTGCCAAGGTGACGGTCGCCGCCGAGATCGCGCTCGATCGCGTGCTGCCGCATCTGCTCGACGGCAGTGCAGCGCATCGCGAGCAGGATCTGGCCGCCGGCTCATATTTCGGGGGCCGCGGGCCGGAGGACGGTCGCATCGACTGGCGGCAGGACGCCGCGGCGGTTCACGACCTGGTCCGCGGTGTCGCGCCACCGTATCCGGGCGCGCTGACGACCGTGGCCGGGGCTCCGGCGCGCGTGCTTCGTTCGCGCGTACTTATCGGCGCGGCGCCGCGTCCGGGAGAGCCGGGCCTTTACGCCGACAACCTGCACCTGCGCGCCGACTGCGGCCGCGGCGTGCTGCAGATCCTGCGGCTGGAGATCGACGGCGAGCCCGTCGACGCTGCCGGCTTCGTCGTGCGCTTCGGCGCAAGCAAGATTCCCTTTCCCTGAAGAGCCCATGAAAAAGATCCTGATCCTCGGCGTCAACGGCTTCATCGGCCATCACCTGTCGCACCGCATCCTGCGCGAGACCGACTGGCAGGTCTTCGGCATGGACATGCAGGACGACCGCATTGCCGAACTCCGCGGGCATACGCGCTTCACCTTCTTCGAGGGCGACATCACGATCAACAGGGAGTGGGTCGAGTACCACGTGAAGAAGTGCGACACGGTGCTGCCGCTGGTGGCCATCGCCACGCCGGCGACCTACGTACGCGAACCGCTGCGCGTCTTCGAACTCGACTTCGAAGCCAATCTGCCAATCGTCCGCGCTGCGGTCCGGCACGGCAAGCGGGTGGTGTTCCCGTCGACCTCGGAGGTCTACGGCATGTGCACGGATGCCGAGTTCGATCCGGACAGTTCGCAACTCGTGCTCGGGCCGATCGGCAAGCCGCGCTGGATCTACTCGTGCGCCAAGCAGCTGATGGACCGGGTGATCCATGCCTACGGCATGGAGCAGGGGCTCGACTACACGCTGTTCCGGCCGTTCAACTGGATCGGCCCGGGCCTCGATTCGATTTACACGCCGAAGGAGGGCAGTTCGCGGGTAGTCACGCAGTTCCTCGGCAATATCGTGCGCGGCGAGCCGATCAAGCTGGTCGACGGCGGTGCGCAGAAGCGCGCTTTCACCTACATCGACGACGGCATCGCCGCGCTGATGGCGGTCATCGCCAACCCCGGCGGCGTGGCGAGCGGCAAGATCTACAACATCGGCAACCCGGCCAACAATTTCTCGATGCGTGAACTGGCGCGGATGATGCTCGACATCGCCGGGCGAATTCCGGAATACAGCGACAACGCGGCACGGGTGACGCTGGTGGACACGAGTGCCGGTGCCTACTACGGCGCCGGCTACCAGGACGTGCAGAACCGCGTGCCGAAGATCGACAACACCCGGGCCGACCTGGGCTGGGCGCCGAACGTGACGATGGAA
>JAHEDO010000359.1 GCA_024641185.1 Burkholderiaceae bacterium
GTCGAGCCGTCCGTTGAGTTCGGGCAGCACCAGCCCGACCGCGGAGGCGGCACCGGTCTTGGTCGGGATCATCGACATCGTGGCCGAGCGCGCGCGACGCAGGTCGGTGTGATAGACGTCGGTGAGCACCTGGTCGTTGGTGTAGGAGTGGATCGTGGTCATCAGGCCCGTGACCACGCCGATCGTGTCGTGCAGCGGCTTGACGAGCGGCGCCAGGCAGTTGGTAGTGCAAGACGCGTTGGAGATCACCGTGTGGGCCGCCTTCAGCACGTCGTGGTTCACGCCGTAGACAATGGTGGCGTCGACGTCCTTGCCTCCGGGCGCCGAAATCACCACCTTCTTCGCACCCCCCTTGAGATGCGCACCGGCCTTTTCCTTGCTGTTGAAGAACCCGGTGCACTCGAGCACCACGTCCACGCCCAGTTCGCCCCAGGGCAGCTCGGCCGGGTTGCGATTCGACAGCACCCTGATCGGGTCGCCGTTAACGACGATCTTGTCGCCGTCGACCGCGACCGTGCCCGGAAACTTGCCGTGCGCGGTGTCGTACTGGGTGAGATGCGCGTTGATGCTGGCGTCACCCAGGTCGTTGATCGCGACGATCTCGATCGGGTGCTTCTTGCCGCTCTCGTAGAGCGCACGCAGCACGTTGCGTCCGATGCGGCCGTAGCCGTTGATGGCAACTCGAATGGTCATTGTTCTCTCCCCTAGGTCAGATGTGTTGCGGTGGGTCGCAGTGGCGCGCGTTGCGCGCGCTCGCGCATCAGCGGGCCCTGGCGCGCTGAATCACCGCGCGCACGGTGGCGGCCACGTTGGCCGGCGTGATTCCGAACAGCTCGAACAGGGCCGGCGCCGGCGCCGACTCTCCGTAGCGGTCCACGCCGATGACGGCGTCGCAGCGGTACTTCCACCAGAAGTCCGTAATGCCGGCCTCGACCGCCACGCGCGGCAACCGATCGGGCAACACGTAGCGCTTGTAGGCCTCGTCCTGGCGGTCGAACACGGTGGTGGAAGGCATCGACACCACGCGCACCGCGATCCCGGCCTGCGCAAGCAGATCGCGTGCGGCCATTGCAACGCCCACCTCGCTGCCCGTAGCGATGATTGCCGCGCGCGCCTCGGCGGCGTCGCGCAGCACGTACGCACCGCGCCGGATCGCGTTCACCTGCTGTTCGGAACGCGGCAGGAACGGCACCGCCTGGCGAGAAAACAGCAGCGAACTCGGTCCGTCGGCGCGTTCGATCGACGCCGCCCACGCCACCGCGGTTTCCACCGGATCGGCCGGTCGCCAGACGTCCATGAACGGAATCATCCGCAGCGTGGCGGCGTGCTCCACCGACTGGTGCGTGGGACCATCCTCGCCCAGACCGATGGAGTCGTGGGTGAACACGAAGATCGCACGCTGGTGCATCAGCGCCGCCATGCGCAGCGCGTTGCGCGAATAGTCGGAGAAGGTGAGGAAGGTGCCCGCGTACGGAATGAAACCGCCGTGCAGTGCGAGACCGTTCACGATCGCCGACATGCCGAATTCGCGCACGCCGTAGTTGATGTGGCGGCCCGGCTGCAGTCCCGCATCGGTGGCCCGCAACGCGCCGCAACCGACAAAATCGGTGAGGTTGCTGCCGGTGAGGTCGGCCGAACCGCCCAACATCTCGGGCACGGCCGGGCCGAGGTGATTGAGCGCGTTCTGCGAGGCCTTGCGAGTGGCGATCTTCTCGCCCTTGGCGAGCGCGTCGGCAAGCATGCGCGCGACGATTTCGTCCCAGTCCGCGGGCAGCTCGCCGCGCATCCGGCGCTCGAACTCGGACGCCAGGTCGGGATGCGCACGACGGTAGGCGTCGAAAACCGTGGTCCAGCGTGCCTGCGCCTGCGCGCCGCGCGCGCGCGCGTTCCAGGCCGCGCGCACGTCGGCCGGAATCTGCCACGGCTCGATTGCCGGCGTGCCCTCGCGCGCCATGGCCTCGCGCGTGAGGCGGATTTCCTCCGCGCCCAGCGGCTCGCCGTGCGCCTTCGCGGTGCCGGCGCGATTGGGCGAGCCCTTGCCGATCACGGTCTTGCACATGATGAGCGTGGGCGCGAAACG
>JAHEDO010000166.1 GCA_024641185.1 Burkholderiaceae bacterium
CTGCCCGCTGGCCACCGGCCCGACGACCTTCGTGCCCGATCCTGCGGCACCGCCGGGCTCGATGGACGCGGTCGGGCGCAGGAACAGTGTCGGCCGCGCCGCGGTCGCGACGCCGGGCAACCTGATGGCCTGGTGCGAGATGCTCGCGCGCTTCGGCACGCTGTCGCTGGCCGATGTCGTCGAGCCGGCGATCCGTCACGCGTCGCGCGGCTTCTTCGCGACGAGCTTCCTCGCCGACTGTGTGAAGGACTGTGCGGCCGATCTCGCGCAGGATCCGGAGATCGCCAAGGTATTCCTGCCGGGCGGCGCGCCGCTTCGCGCTGGAGCGCGCGTGATCAACGGCGTGTACGCGGACACGCTGCGCCTGGTGGTGCGGGAGGGGCCCGACGCGCTGTATCGCGGCGCGCTGGGCGCGGCGCTCGCCGACGACGCCGCGCGCCACGGGGGCCGTGTCGCGATGGAGGACCTCGCGCGCTACCGCACGCACGATCTCGAGGTGCTTCGCTCGACCTATCGGGGGTTCGAGATCACCGGCCCGCCGCCGCCCTGCGCGGGACCGATGCACGTCGGTCAGATGCTGAAGATCCTCGAAGGTTTCGACGTCGCCTCGAGCGGTTTCGGCACGGCGGACAGCCTGCACCTGCTGGCCGAGGTGCTGAAGATCGCTTTCGCCGATCGCGCTGCAGCCACTGCGGACCCGGATTTCGTCGCGGTGCCGGTGGAGCGCCTGCTCTCGCCCGAATACGCGGCGCAGCGGCGTGCGGCGATCGATCCGGGCCGGGCGAAGAACTGGACCTCGGGCCTGGTTCCGGCCGAAGGCTCCGACACCACGCACCTGACGGTCGCAGATCGTGACGGGCGCATCGTCTGCGCGACGCAGACGATCAACTCGCTGTTCGGCGCGCGCTACATGGTGCCGGGCACCGGGATGATCGCGAACAACTACCTGCACGTGTTCGACCCGCGTCCCGGGTTCGCGAATTCGTTGGCGCCCGGCAAGCGGGTGACCTCGTCGATGGCGCCGCTGATCGTCCTCAGGGACGGCAGACCGTGCTTTGCGATGGGCCTGCCGGGCGGGCTGCGCATCTTTCCGTCGGCGCTGCAGGCGACGATCAATCTGATCGATCACGGCATGAGCCTGCAGGAGGCGGTGGAGGCGCCGCGCGTCTGGACGCAGGGCTACGGGCTCGAGCTCGAGCCGCGGATTCCGGACGTCGTTGCGCAGGCGCTGCGCGAGCGCGGCCATCAGACACTGCGCGTGCCCAACGTCGCTGGCGGAATGTGCGCCATTCGCTTCCACGACGACGGGGTGCTCGAAGGTGCAGCCTGCTGGCGCGCCGACGGCACACCGATCGGCATCGGCGGGGGCCTGGCGCGCCCCGGGGTACGGTTCATGCCCGAGGCGCGGCCCGCGACGGCTTGACCGGTACGGCCTGCCTTGCTGGCATCTGCCGCAGCGCATTGGCGAGGCAGGAAGTTCACCTCGGCCGGGGATTGAACTGGACGGGCCCGCGTCGCTGCGCTGCAATGTTGACCACCGGACGCCGGCGCCGCATGATTGTTGAAAGAAAAAATAGACCTTGGACGATCGGCCCGTGCATGAGCGGGGAATGCACCGGCGCTAAGGGTCGGGGGAGCGCATGGGTGCAGCGGACAGCGAATTCATTGGCGCGACCGGCGTCGTTGCGCTGAACGGTTTCAGGTTCGACCTGGACGCGAACGAGCTGCTCGACGGACAGGGCGAATATCTCCAGTTGCGACCGCAGTGCCTGGGCGTGCTGCGTTGCCTCGTGCAGAAGGCCGGCCAGGTCGTGACCAAAGAAGAACTGATGCACGCGGTGTGGCCGGGCATGATCGTCACCGACGACAGCCTGGTTCAGTGCGTTGGTGCGCTACGGCAGGCGCTCGGCGACGTCGAGCACCGGATCGTGCAGACGGAAACACGGCGCGGTTATCGGCTCGTGCCTTCGCGCGCGCCAGCGGCGGCGCTCAAGGTGGATCCCGGTCTCACTGGGAGGCTCGATCCGTTCGGCGGCGAACTGGTCCAGCAGGTCGGTTTCACCTCTTCCACGGACGGCATTCGGATCGCATACGCGAGTCTTGGGGACGGCGTCCCGATTGTGCGTGCCGGTCCAATGATCTCTCATCTCTATTACGACATTTATCGCGTCTCGGTGCTGCGCGAAGTTGCTCGAACGCATCGGCTGATCCGCTTCGACTGGCGAGGCCAGGGCCTGTCGGATCGAGACGTCTGCGTCGGCTCGCTGGCGGACCTGGTCCGCGACCTGCAGGCGGTGGTCGATGCGCAGGGGCTCTCGCGCTTCGTGCTCTGGGCGATCGGCGACGGTGCACCCACTGCGATCCGTTTCGCCGCGCTTTACCCCGAACGCGTCGAGCGGCTGATCCTCAGTGCGGGCACGGCGCGAGGCGCGAGCGCCCGCAAGGACGAAACCTGGTTGGCCATCGCCGAGGCCGTCTATCGATTTCTCGAATTCGACTGGGACGATCCGAACGATCCTGTGCGATACAGCAAGATCGCTGCCTGGATGCCGGGGGCGACGCCGGAAGTGGTTCATTTCATCAGCGAAGTCATGAGGCGGTCCTGCGCGGGTTCCGCGGCCGCGTCTGCACAACGCGTCGCCGCGGAGGTCGACGTGAGCGCCGAGCTCGGGCGGATCCGTTGCCCCACGCTCGTGATCCACAGCAAGGACAATCCCGTCACGCCCATCGACGAGTTTCGGTCCCTGGCGGGGGGCATCCCTGGCGCACGCCTGGTCAGGTTGAATAGCAGGAACTGCTGGCCTCTTTCCAGGGAGCCGGCTTTCGACGCGCTGGCGCAGGTGATCAACGAATTCATCGACGAAGGCCGGGACGCACGGCGGGCCATTGGCGCTGGCGAAAGAGACCTCTCTGTCGATTCCGTCTGACGGCGATTGAACAGACGGGAAGATCCATCGCATGAGCGCCAAAGGAAGCGAATCCGAAGCCTTGCCGCCGAACATCGCGCTGAACGGTTTCAGGTACGACCTCGAGGCGAACGAACTGCTGGACGGAGCAGGCGAGCGCGTCCAGCTGAGGCCGCAGTGCCTGGGCGTGCTGCGTTGCCTCGCGCAGCGGGCGGGCCAGGTGGTGAGCAAGGAAGAACTGATGCACGCGGTATGGCCGGGCATGATCGTCACCGACGACAGCCTGGTGCATTGCGTCGGTGAGCTGCGACATGCGCTTGGCGACGCGAGGCGCCGCGTGCTGCAAACGGAACCCAGGCGCGGGTATCGGCTGGTGTCTGCGCGGGTGCCGAACGGCGGTGCGACGGGTGACTCGACGGGTGACTCGACGGGTGACGCGACGGGTGACGCGACGGGTGACTCGACGGTCGACGGGCTGCCGTCCCAGGAGATCCGCTTTGCCATCTCCGCCGACGGCGTGCGAATTGCCTACGCCAGCCACGGGCAAGGCGTGCCGGTGGTCCGCGCCGCGCGCTTTGCGTCGCATCTCGACCACGACCTGAGCTGCCTGACCGAAGGGCCGATCCTGCAGGCGGTCGCGCGCAGGCATCGGCTGATCCGCTTCGACCAGCGTGGCCAGGGGCTGTCCGATAGGCACGTCGACGTCGGCACGCTGGAGGATTCGGTGCGCGACTTGGAGGCGGTCGTCGATGCGGAAGGGCTCTCGCGTTTCGTCCTCTGGGCGATCGGCAGCGGTGTGGCCAGTGCGGTCCGCTTCGCAGCGCTGCACCCGGAGCGCGTGGAACGCCTGATCCTGAGCGCCGGATGGGCGCGCGGGGTCGCCCACCGGACCGGGGGCAACTGGGCCGCCCTGGGTGCCTCGACCCTGCGGTTCATCGAAGCCCTTTGGGACAAACCCTATACGTCCCGCGCCTCCGTGCGATTCGACTGGCGCGAATATCCGGGAGCGACGCCCGAACAGTTGCTGTCGTACGACGAACTGCAGAGACTTTCGTGCTCGGGTGCGGTGGCGGCATCCGCGATCGGTTTCTCAGCGGAATTCGACGTGACGGGCGATCTCGGGAAGGTCCGATGCCCCGCACTCGTGACGCACAGCGCGCGCGAGCACCAGACCCCCTTCGACGAGGCCCGGTTGATGGTTGCGGGCATTCCCGGCGCACGCCTGGCCACTCTGGACAGCGACAACCATATGCCGCTGCCTCAGGAGCCGGCCTTCGACGCGCTGGTAATGGCAATGGACGAGTTCATCGACGAGGGCGAACCCATGCGGCACGCCTCGGCAAGCACACCGAGCGATCAGGCGGACCGGAGTTCGTCGCCGAGGCCTTCGAGGGGAAACTGAGCGCACGGATCCGCGGTCGGTCCCCGAGCGGCCGGCGCGGGCCCGGGCTGCGCGTCAGCGCGCCATGCTGGGCGAAGGCAGTTCGCGCGAGGCCGCCGCTATCGCGGCGCGGCAGCGCTGCGGATCGCCCACTTCCTCGATCAGCAGCAGCGCGAGGCGCGCGAGAAACAGGCTCTCGCGCTCGCGCCCGGCTTCGGTGATCGAAAGGCAGCACTCGCGGTACAGCGCGTCGCGTTCCTGCGGCATCGGATGGGTCATCGCGGCTTCTCCGTTCGAGCTTCAGTCCTGGCGGGGGCGGGCCAGGCGTGCCAGCGCAGCGCGCAGCCCGGGTGCGTCCTGGCGCAGCCAGCGCCCTGCGACGTGGCCGTCGGGCCGGACCAGGTAGATCGCGCCGCCCTCGGCGCCATAGATTCGAGCCGCGCGCGACCCTTCGTCGAGCACGAGCACCCGGTGCGCATCGCCGGCGGGCCGGCCGGTTCCGGCGAGCACAAAGGTGCGAAACGGCACGGCCTCCTTCTCCCGTTCACGCAGCAGGGCGTCGAGTTGCGGGTCGAGCCAGGCGGCGGCAGAAAAGACCAGCACCGACCAGTAGGGCCCCATCAGGTCGGTGACATGGGCGATTTCGCCCGGCCCGTGCACCGGGCATTCGGCCAATGCCGCGCCCGGGACCGGACCGGCGGTCAGCGGGTCCGACGACATGTTCAGCGGCGAGCGGTCGTAAGTGATCACCGAGGTCTGTCGGGGGTTGGCGAGCTCCGCGATCGCGGGATGGTGATGCGCCAGCGTGATCGCGGCTTCGCGCATCAGCGAAAAGCCGCGCGAGGGCGGTGCCATGAACTCGGTGCTCTGGATCGCGCTGGCCGCGTTCATCCTGAACGCGTGCAGGCGCTCGTCGTCGTAGCTCGCGAGCAGCGCTTCGTCGCCCCATCCGCGCAGCACCGCGGCCAGCTTCCAGCCCAGGTTGTAGGCGTCGTCGAAACCGGAATTCAGGCCGCGCACGCCGAAGATCGGCATCGCGTGCGCGGCGTTGCCCGCGAAGAAGATCCGGCCGTGCCGATAGCGCTCGAGCGTCATCGCGCCCGCGCGGTAGGCGCTGATCCAGACGATCCTCCAGGGCAACCGGCCCTCGCCGATCATGTCCAGGTGGCGTTGCACGAACGCGGCGACGTTCTCGGGCTTCATCGCCTCGTCGAGATCGGCGTCATCGGGGATCTGGTAGTCGACGCGCCAGAGGTCGTCGGGTTGCTTGTGCATCAGCACCGTCGAGCCCGGGTTCGACGGCGGGTCGAACCAGGCGCGGCGTTCGGTCGGGTAGGGGCTCGGCAGTTCGATGTCGACGATGACGTACTTGCCGTCGAATGCGGTGCCTTCCAGTTTCAGGCCGAGCGACTTGCGAACGAAGCTCTGGCCGCCGTCGCAGGCGATCATCCAGTCCGCGTCCAGCAGGTAGTCGGTGGCACCGGCGCGCGCGCGCAGTCGCAGGCCGTCGTCACGCTGCTCGAACCCGGTGAGCTCGGTGCCCCAGCGGATCTCGATCAGGTCCGCGTGCCGCTGCGCCGCGTCGACCAGGAACTGCTCGATCCAGTACTGCTGGATGTTGATCATCGGCGGCAGCTTCTGGTTTTCGTCGTCGGGCATCGTGAAGTGCAGGATCTCCTCGGTGCCGTGGAAGGTGCGCCCGCCCTGCCAGGGCAGTCCCTTGGCCAGATGCGCCTCGAGTGCACCGAGCTGCTGCAGGATCTCCAGGCTGCGGCGCGAGATGCAGATCGCGCGACTGCCGTCGCACACGGTCGTGTCGGCTTCGAGCACGACGCTCGGGATGCCCCACGCGGCCAGCGACAGCGCGGCGGCGAGGCCGACAGGGCCGCCGCCGGCGATCGCGACCCGGTGGCGTTGCGCGTCGTGGCCGTCGATCAGCGCCGGCAGCTGGACGGGGTGGTGCTGATAGACGAATGGGCCAATGCGTTCCGGGGCCTGCATCGGTCGGTTCCTGTCGGTCGGTGTGGGTTGGCCGGTGCGTGTCGCGGCGAGCTGAAGGACGGGCGGCGAGGAGCGGGCAGGGCGTGGCTCAGATCAGCCGGGCGTACTGGAGCTTGCGCCACTGCATGTACAGCACGCCGGAGAGCACCACCACCCCGCCGACGATCTGCTGCGCGGTCGGGATGAAGCCGAACGGTATCGCGATCAGCACGCCGAACACCGGGACCGTGTTCTGCCACAACGCCCCGGCGACCACGCCGATGCGGTTCACGCCGATGTTCCAAGCGACGCCGCCCAGCGCGGTGGCGAAGATCGCCGTCGCCAGCAGGAACACGATCGCCTGGGGACCGGGCGCGAGGTTCGGCGGTCCCACCAGGCCGGTGGCGTGCGCCAGTGCCCAGCAGATCGTGAGCCAGACCGTCGTGCCGAGCGTGGAGACATAGGTGCGCCGCAGCTGCGGCACTTTCGGGTCGAACCAGCGCTGCGCGTAGATTGAGTAGAGCGTCCAGCTCACCAGCGACAGCACGATCAGCGGCTCGCCGCCCTGCAGCGACAGGCCTTGCGCGGTCGCGGAGCTGCGGCCGTAGATGGCGATCGCCGCGCCCAGCACGGTCAGCGTGGCGGCGCCCCAGAAGCCGCGTTCCAGCGGCGCGCCGGTGACCAGCCGCACGGTGATCGCGGTGTACACCGGCGAACCCGCCATCAGCGCGGCGGCGGTGATCGGGTTGGTGTAGCGCAGTCCGAGGTTGTACAAGATG
>JAHEDO010000360.1 GCA_024641185.1 Burkholderiaceae bacterium
CACTGCGCGAACAACGCCTGGTAGTAGTCGTGCGAGGGGCTGGCGCGCATTTCGCGCAGGTCGTGACCGGCGCAGAAGGCCTTGCCGGCGCCGGCCAGGATCACCACGCGCGCGGTTTCGTCGCTCGCGATCTCGTCGAGCGCCTTTTGCAGCGCTTCGAGCATTGCCTCGGACAGTGCGTTGTACTGTGCGGGCCGGTTCATCGTCAGCGTGACGATGCCGTCGGTGCGTTGCAGTGCAACGAGGGGCGCGTCGGCCGCAGGTTGGGGTACTGCCGACATGGGATTCTCCGCTTGGTGGCAGGAAACCCGATTGTATTGCAGGGCCGCGAGCTCGGGCCGGCGCCGGCGAGATCCTCGGGGTTGGCGCCGCCCGACGGCCAACGCTGCGCAACAGCGCGCGTCCGTCCGATCGTCCGCTGTGCACCGGTTGTCGGCCGGCGTGCGGTGCTGCACAGCGCGCCCCGGTGCTTCATTTACACTCGATCGGCTCCCAGCAACCCTCGGCGGCCAAGCACGCAATGCTCGAAAAGATCCAGTCCGTCGCCTCGCAGGTAGGTCAGGTCGTGGTCGGCAAGCAGCCCCAGATCCGGCTCGCGCTCGCCTGCATGCTGGCGCGCGGCCACCTGCTGGTCGAAGACCTGCCGGGCGTTGGCAAGACCACGCTCGCGCACGCGCTGTCGATCTCGCTCGGACTGCAATTCAAGCGCGTGCAGTTCACCAACGACCTGCTGCCCGCGGACATCACCGGCGTGAGCGTGTTCGATCGGCAGCAGTCGCAATTCGTGTTTCACCCGGGCCCGGTGTTCTCGCAGGTGCTGCTCGCCGACGAGATCAACCGCGCTTCGCCCAAGACCCAGAGCGCGCTGCTCGAGTCGATGGAGGAACGCCAGGTGTCGATCGACGGCAAGGCGCAGCCGCTGCCCGAACCGTTCTTCGTGATCGCGACCCAGAATCCACAGGACCAGATCGGCACCTTCCCGCTGCCCGAGTCGCAGCTCGATCGCTTCCTGATGTGCATCGAACTCGGCTACCCCGACCCCAAGTCCGAGCGCGCGTTGCTCGAAGGCCAGGATCGGCGCGAGCTGCTCGAGACCCTGCCCGCGCAGATGAGCTCGGACGACCTGCGCGCGGGGCAGAAACTCGTGCGCGCGATCCGCTGCGCGCCGCCGCTGCTCGACTACGTGCAAAACCTCCTCACCTACACACGACGCTCGCCGCTGCTCGCCGAAGGGCTGAGCCCACGCGCGGGCCTGTCGCTAATCCAGGCGGCGCGTGCCTGGGCGCTGCTCGACGGGCGCAACCACGTGCTGCCCGACGACGTGCAGGCCGTGCTGGTGGCGGTGGCCGGCCACCGGCTGCGCCCGGCCAAGGGTGGCGCGGTGTCGCACCGTGGTCGCGCCGAACTGGTGGCCGAAGTGGTCAAGTCGGTTCCGATTCCCTGAGCGGGGCCCGGGCGTGGCGCATACGGCACAACCGGCGGCCCGGCCCTTGAGCGGTGTCGGCGGCCCTGCGCGCGAGTCCTGGGTCGACCGGATCGCCGCGCGCATTGCCGGCGCGCGGGGTCCGCACCAGGGCGACTATCGCCTCACCCAGCGCAACGTCTACGTTCTGCCGAGCCGCCCCGGGCTGCTCTACGCGACGATCCTGCTCGCGATGCTGGTGGGTTCGATCAACTACGCGCTCTCGCTCGGCTTCATGCTCACCTTCCTGCTCGGCGCGGTGGCCGTGGTGGCAATGCTGCACACCTTTCGCAACCTGGCAGCGCTGGTGCTGCGTCCGGGAAAGGCCGAGCCGGTGTTCGCGGGCCAACCCGCCGAATTCAGCCTGGTACTGATCAACCCGGGCCGGCTCGAGCGATTCGCGCTGCGCGTCACCGCGGCCGGGATGGCGCAGCCCGAAGTGGTGGACCTGGCGCCCGAGACCGAGCAGCTGGCGCGCATTGCGCTGCCCACCCACCGGCGCGGGCGCATGCCGATCCCCCGCCTGAAGCTGTGGACCGAGTTCCCGCTCGGACTGTGGCGCGTGTGGGCCTACTGGCAACCGCCGATGTCGGTG
>JAHEDO010000167.1 GCA_024641185.1 Burkholderiaceae bacterium
CGATTTGACGAACGAAGTCTACGAACTGATGGTGGGCATCTATCTGCACGCGCGCCAGGAGCCGATGCGCAAGTCCGGGCACGCCGGCCGTTCTGCGAGGATCGTCCGCGACGCAGAGGAGCGGTTCGCGCAGGCCGGCGGGAAGCCCGTGTCGCTGGCTGACCTCTGCGTAGCGGCAGGCGTCAGCCAGACAACGCTCTACGAGGCGTTCCAAAGTTGGTGCGGTGAACCGCCAATCGCCTACTTCCGCAAGCGCAGGCTGACACAGGTGCGAACCCGCTTGCTCTACTCCGGGTATCGACGCGGTGCGGTGAAAGAGGCCGCGCTCGACCTGGGGTTGGTGAGCGCGGGGTTGTACGATTTCGGCCGATTCTCGCGTGACTATCGGCAACTCTTTGGCGAGTCCCCATCGGTCACGTTGAGCCGAGCCGACGCCTGACGCGGCACAAATCAGTGTCTGGGTCTGGCAGAGCCGGGCTCCATTTGACCGCTGTCAAAGCTCGGCAGGTGTCGCAGCGGCACCATGATGCGGACCCTCGCATCGCTGAGGGTCCGCAGGCTGATGAGGTCCATGAACTGTTCTCCGAAAAGCAACTGATTGGACGGGTTACACGTTGTCCAAGTCCGCTTTCGTTTTCCAGTTCAGGCACTTACGGTCTGCTGGTGCTGGTGAGACGACTCGAACGTCCGACCTACTGATTACGAATCAGTTGCTCTACCAACTGAGCTACACCAGCAGCACACGAAGACCGCGGGCGACGAAGCACCTGGTGCCTGTCGCCCGGCAGCGTCGAATTCTATCAGAGTGCCGCAACCCGAGGCAGCTTTGGGGATGCCAGCGTCGCGTCCACGTCGGGATAGCGCAGCGCGACCTTCAGTTCCCGGTGCAGGCGCCGGTTCAGCAGACGACGCGACTCGCTCATGAACGACAGCATCATCGGCGAGACGAGTGCGGGCAGGGCCGCGCGCGTCACGCGGGGCGGCCGCGCCATCCCTAGCGCGTCGGCGACCCGATCGAAGTAATCGCCCATCTTCAGGTCGCTGTCGTCGACCGCGTGCACCACGCGACCCGGGCGCCCCCGGAAGACGGCTGCGAGGCAAAGGCGCGCCAGGTCGTCGGCATGGATGTGGTTCGTGTAGACATCGTCGTTCGGGGCCAGTGCCGGAAGGCCTTTGCGAAGGCGCTCGACGGGCAGGCGGTCCTCGGCGTAGATGCCGGGCGCTCGGGCGATCGAGACTCTGGCAAGCCCTCGTCGCGCCGCGTCGCGAAACCGGCGTTCCGCATCGACGCGGCGGATCGCGCGGGCGCTCGCCGGGGCGACCGGGCGAGTCTCGTCGAACTGCGCGCCTGCGGTGTCGCCGTAGACGCCGGTGGTGCTGACATAGGCCCAGCGGCGCGCCGGCCCGCCGGTGTCGTTGCGGGCCGCGGGCCCACGCTGCCGCGGGCTCGTGAGGCGCGACGGCGCACCGGACAGGGCGGCGATGAGATGCGCGGTGTTCGGATCGCCCGGGCCGCTGTTCGGGGGCGGGGCGAGGTCGACCATCCACTGTGCGAACCCCCGAAGCCGCGCAAGGCCGCGGCGCTCCTGTAGATCTGCGACCAGCGTCGCGACGCCGGCCTTGCGCAAGGCTTCGGCCGAGCCTGCACTGCGCACAACGCCGATGACGCGCAGGCGGTCCTGGGCGTGACGGGCGAGCACTTGCCGGGCCAGGCGCGAACCGACGTCGCCACAGCCGATGACCAGCAGGGTCGATCGGCGGAAGCGCCTCGGCAACGAGCGATAATGGAGGGACTTACCCATCGAACAATTCACAGTGAATCGCGAATTATGACCGTGACCGTGACCGTGCTGCCCAGCGGCAAGCAATTCAGCGTCGACACCGGCGAGTTCATTCTCGAGGCGGCGCTTCGCCAGAACGTGATCCTGCCCTACGGGTGCAAGAACGGGGCCTGCGGGTCGTGCAAGTCCCGGGTGGCCGAAGGCATGATCGACCAGGGCCCGCATTCGGCGAAGGCGCTGACGCCCGAGGAGGCGGTCAAGGGGTATGCGCTGCTGTGCTGCTCGAAGGCGGACTCCGACGTCACCATCGAGGCGAGGATCGTCGCGGGCGCGGGCGATATTCCGATCCGCAAGATGCCCTGCAGGGTGGCGTCGATCACGCGTCCTGCCCCGGACGTCGCGGTCGTCCGGTTGCAGCTTCCGGCGCACGAGCGGCTGCAGTACCTGGCGGGACAGTACATCGAACTGCTGCTTCGCGACGGCAGCCGCCGCAGTTATTCGATGGCGACCGCGCCGCACCTGGCTGACCAGATCGAACTTCACATCCGGCACATGCCCGGGGGGAAATTCACCGATGCGCTGTTCGGGCTCGCGCAGCCCGAACTCAAGGAAAAGGACATCCTGCGCTTCGAGGGTCCGTTGGGCACGTTCTTCCTGCGCGAGGACAGCACGAAGCCGATCGTGCTTCTCGCCAGCGGGACGGGTTTTGCCCCGATCAAGGCGATCATCGAGCACTGCATCCACAAGGACGTCGGGCGGGAGATGACCCTGTATTGGGGTGGGCGTCGACCGCAGGATCTCTACATGCACGGCCTTGCCGAACACTGGGCGAACTCGGTTCCGCGGTTTCGCTACGTGCCGGTGGTCTCCGACGCGTTGCCCGAGGACCAATGGAACGGCCGGGTCGGTTTCGTGCACCATGCGGTGATCGAGGACTTCGCCAGCCTCGCTGGTCATCAGGTCTACGCGTGCGGCGCGCCGATCGTGATCGAATCGGCGCAGCGCGACTTCATCGCCCGTTGCAGCCTGCCGGAAGACGAGTTCTACGCGGACTCGTTCACCAGCGCCGCCGACCTGGCCATCGACGAGTAGTGAGCGCCGCAAGCGGCGCGGACGACGCCGCAGCAGCGATCGCCGAGCGCGAACGCGTCGAGGCCTCGGGCGAGCGACACGACGTCGACGCGGATGGCTGCCGGATCGCCTGGCGCTGCTGGGGACGAGGTCCGGCAGTCGTGCTGCTTCATGGTGGATCGGGCGGATGGAACCACTGGATCCGCAACGTCGAGGCGCTGGCTGCCGGCGGGCTGCGGGTATTGGCGCCTGACATGCCCGGCGACGCGCCCCTGCCTCATGCGGCGCAGACGCTGGCGCGCGTGCTGTCGCGGAGTTGTCGAGCGCTGCTGGCCGAATTGACGAGCGGTGAACCGGGCGCCCTCGGTGCGGGCCAGGCAGGTGGTCCGGGCCAGGCAGGTGGTCTGGGCCAGGCAGGCGGCGCCTACGGCCGGGAGGCGGTCGCTCTGGTCGGTTTCTCGTTCGGCAGCGTGGTCGCGGCGCAGTGGGCCGCGCTCGACCCGGTGCGCGTCCGGCAACTCGTGCTGGTCGGCGCGATGGGTCTGGGGCCGCCGCGGGACCGGGCAATCGACCTGCGCCCCTGGAAGCACCTGACCGATCCGAACGCGCTCATGCAGGTCCGGCGCCACAACCTCGGCGTTCTGATGTTCCACGATCCGTCGTGCATCGACGAGCTCGCGATGCAACTTCACCAGCGCAACACCGAGCGCACGCGATTCATCAGCCGCTGGATCTCGCGCGGCGACGCGCTGGCCGGCCTGCTGGCGGAGATCGACGTCCCGCTGCACGGTATCTGGGGGGCGCACGACGTCACCGCGGCCGGCGGAGTGTCCAACTGTGGGCGCCTGTTGCAGGCCTTGGGTCCGCGGGTCGGTTTCGACGTGATCGATGACGCCGGACACTGGGTCCAGTACGAGCGCGCTGCCGAATTCAACCGGTTGCTGAACGCCGTGCTGGGCAGCGGCACCGATGGCGTCGAGTCGACCGGATGACGCGAAGTTCCTGCGCCTGAAGCGGGCGCGGCCGCACGGCTGTGGCGCCCGCACTCCCGTCGGCCGCATGCCATTGCCGCGCACCACCGCCGCGTGCCACCGCCGCGTGCCACCGCCGCGCACCACCGCCGTGTGCCATCCGGGTTACGTCACGCGCCCACGACGACCCTCGAATTCATCAGGCGAGACATCAAATCGGTTGACAGATTCAGTTCTCACGGTACCCTTTGAACATTAAAGAATATTTAATGAGTAATAGTGAGTTTAAGTGAGTAATCTTTTTAATCCGGACCGGGTGATATTGGCAGCGACCCACGCGATCGAGCGGGCGCGAGCCCAGGGGCGCAATGAGGTGGAGCCTGACGATCTGTTGATCGGCTTCCTGCTCGCGGTGTCCCGGTTCGGAGTCGTCCAGATCGGGTCGCTGTCGATCGATCTGGTTGCGCTGGGCCTGCGTTTCGACCTCGATGAGCCGAAGCCTGGCGTCAAGCCGAGATATTCGCTTCGCGCCGCCGGCGCGTTCGATCGCGCGGTTCGCGTCGCGCGAGGAGACGGCGCGGCGCGGGTGCTGCCGATACACTTTCTCGCCGTGCTCGGCGAGCCCGGCATACCGACCTTCGACCGGCTGGCAGTCAATCACGGCCTGGACTACGCGTCCTGGCGGGCGGCGCTGGCGTCCTGCGTATTGCCTGACGAGGCGACGATGCCGGCCGACGCGCCCGCCGATGGCGAGCACGCTTCCGTGACGCGCCCGACCGAGGATTCCGCACTCCTGTCGCCCGAGGAGGCTGCCAAGGTGCTCGGGATGCACATCCAGACGGTGCGCGGCTACATCCGCAGCGGAAAGCTGCCGGCGTTCCGGGTCGCGGGCGAACGCGCGATCCGCATCCGCCGTCACGACGTGTTCGCGCTTCTCGAGGACCGCGGGCCGGCCGACGGCGTCGCCCCGCGTCTACGGAGCTGAGATTTTCGACCACCAGTCCAGAGGAGGACACCATGGCGACATTCGTTGCGATCCGCAATCTCCCCGGAATCACCCCGGACGCCCTGATGGGGGCCGGCGCGCGCGTCAAGTCCTGCGCGGCGGGCATGCAGGGCGAGGGCACCGATGTGCGCTGGATCCGCAGCTTCTTCCTTCCGGAGAAGTCGCAGACGCACTGTTACTTCGAGGGGCCCGACATGGCGTCGGTCAGGGAACTCAACGAGCGCGCCCAGATCCCGTTTGTCGAGATCGTCGAGGTGGCCGAGATGACGCCAGCCTCGATCTAGCGCCGATATTCATCAACCGGACCGGCGCCGGGACGCCGCGCCGTCGCTGGAGGGCGACCCGGTGCTCAGCTGTCGGCCGAGCACAGGCGCCGGGTCATTCTCCCAGGTAGGCGGCGCGCACCTTGGGATCGTCGAGCAGTTGCTTGGCGTCGCCGCTGAGGGTGATCAGACCGGAGTCCATCACGTAGCCGCGGTTGGCGGCGAGCAGTGCGAGCCTTGCGTTCTGTTCGACCAGCAGGATCGTCGTGCCCTGCGCGGAGACCGCGCGCACCACTTCGAAGACCTTCTCGACCAGCAGCGGCGACAGGCCCATCGACGGCTCGTCGAGCAGCAGCAAGGTCGGGCGGCTCATCAGGGCGCGCGCCATGGCGAGCATCTGCTGCTCGCCTCCCGAAAGGGTCCCGGCCATCTGTTCGGCGCGCTCCTTGAGTCGCGGGAAGCTGTCGAACATTCGCTCGGTGTCGGCGCGAATTTCCGCCTTGTCGCTGCGGGTGAAGGCGCCCATCAGCAGATTCTCGACGATGGTCATCCTGGCGAACACGCCACGCCCCTCCGGCACCATCGCCAGGCCGCGCGAGACCAGCGTGTGCGATCCGACGCCACGGATCGACTCTCCGCGATACAGCACCTCGCCGTCGGCCCACGCCTGCGTTCCGGTCACCGCCTTCAAGGTGGTGGTCTTGCCAGCGCCGTTGGCGCCGATCAGCGCGACCAGCTCGCCGGGCTGCACCTCGAGGTCGATGCCCTTGACCGCCTGGATGCCTCCGTAGGAGACTTTGAGGCCGCTGATCCTGAGGATCGGATCAGGCATGCGCGGCTCCAAGATAGGCTTCGATGACCGCCTTGTCGCGCTGCACGTCCGAGGGCTGCCCCGCCGCGATCTCCTTGCCGTAGTCGAGCACGGTCACCCTGTCGCACAGGCCCATCACCAGTTTCACGTCGTGCTCGATCAGCAGGATCGTCTTGCCGTCGTCGCGGATATGTTCGAGCAGGCCGCGCAGGGCCATCTTCTCGGTGGCGTTCATGCCCGCCGCCGGCTCGTCGAGGGCCAGCAGCTTCGGGTCGGTGGCCAGCGCCCGCGCGATCTCCAGTCTTCGCTGGTCGCCGTAGGACAGCGTGCGCGCCTGGAAATCGGCGTACTGGGAAATGCCGACGTAGTGCAGCAGGTCGATGGAGCGCTGCTTGATGCCGGCTTCCTCGGCGCGCTCGGCGCGCGTCTTCAGCACGGCGCCCCAGACACCGCTCTTCGTCCGCACGTGACGTCCCACCATCACGTTCTCTAGCGCGGTCATCTCGCCGAAGAGCCGGATGTTCTGGAAGGTGCGCGCGATGCCGGCCTCGGCCACCGTGTGCACGGCGGTGGGCTCGTAGGGCTTGCCGTCCAGTGCGAAGCTGCCGGAATCCGGCGTGTAGAGCCCGGTGATGACATTGAAGAAGGTCGTCTTGCCTGCGCCGTTCGGGCCGATCAGGCCGTAGATCTGCCCGCGGTGGATCTCCATGCCGATGTCCGAAAGCGCCTGCAAGCCGCCGAAGCGCTTGTTGACGCCCTTGACCGAGAGGATCGGGAGCTCGTTCGTCATTGGCCGTGGCTCACGCGGGCGGTGTCGCGCCGGCCGCGGTCGCCGTCTGGGTTCCCGCGGGATTGATGCCGTGCTTGGGCGCCGGCCACAGCCCGCTCGGGCGATACAGCATGATCACGACCATCGCGAGGCCGAACAACAGCATGCGCAACGCCTCGGGTGCGACCACCTCGGCGCCGAAGATCGCTTCCTGCATCGGCTTGGCGGCGTACCGAAGGACCTCCGGGATCGCGTACAGGATCACCGCGCCGAGGATGACGCCCGGCACGTGGC
>JAHEDO010000361.1 GCA_024641185.1 Burkholderiaceae bacterium
ATCACGATCACCGCCTCGATGCCGAGCAGTTGCGCCGAGAGCGCAACGCCCTGCGCGTGGTTGCCCGACGAGTAGGCGATCACGCCGCGCTTGCGCGCGTCAGGCGTGAGCTTCGAGAGCGCGTTGTACGCGCCGCGAAACTTGAACGCGCCCATGCGTTGGAAGTTCTCGCTCTTGAAGAAGAGCTGCGCGCCGGTGAGCGCGTTGGCGGTACGCGAAGTGAGCACCGGCGTGCGGTGCGCGACGCCGGCCAGGCGCGCGGCGGCGGCCTGCACGTCGGCGAACGAGACCGCAAGAGGAACTGAACTCATGACTGGATTGCGCCTCGGCGTTCGCGTGAAAGAGGCCGCGCGGTCCACGCGCAGCGCGTTGTTCAAAGCTTGTCGACGAATCTTCCGCCCGGGCTCAGCCGCGCGCGAGTTTGCGCTCTACCGCGCGCACGAAAAACGCCACCCCGAGCGGAATCGCCGCGTCGTTGAAGTCGTAGGCCGGGTTGTGTACCTCGCAGCCGCTCTCGCCCTCGCCGTTGCCGATGTTGATGTAGCAGCCCGGCACCCGCTCGAGCATGAACGAGAAGTCCTCGGAGGCCATGATCAGCGGCGGATCGCGGTCCACCTTGTCGGCACCCACCAGCTCCTCGCACACCGAGGCGGCGAACTCGGCCTGGGCGTCATCGTTGATCGTGGGGGCGAACTCGTAGCGAAAGTCGAGCTTCGCGACGCCGCCCATCGCCTGCGCGGTGCCCTCGGCAATGCGGCGCATGTTGCGCTCGATGAGCGCCATCACGTCGTTGGAGAAGGTGCGCACGGTGCCCGAAAGCCGCGCGGTCTGCGGGATCACGTTGTACGCGTCGCCGGCCAGAAAGCGCGTCACCGACACCACCGCGGTGTCCACCGGGCGCACGTTGCGCGAGACAATGGTCTGCAGCGTGGAGGCGATCTGCACGCCTATCATCAGCGGGTCCACGCTGGCCTCGGGCCGCGCGCCGTGCGAACCCACGCCGGTGATGTCGATGTCGAACATCGCGCCACCGGCCATCATCGGACCGGCGCGCACGTTGAACTTGCCCACCGCGAGCTTGGGCCGGTTGTGCATGCCGAAGATCGAGTCGCACGGGAAGCGCTCGAACAGGCCGTCGGCGACCATCGCGCGCGCACCGCCCAGCCCCTCCTCGGCCGGCTGGAAGATGAAGTGCACGGTGCCGTCGAAGTTGCGGGTCTTCGCGAGCGCCTTGGCCGCGCCCAGCAGCATCGTCGTGTGGCCGTCGTGGCCGCAGGCGTGCATGCGCCCGTCGTGGCGCGAGCGGTGCGCGAAGGAGTTGCCTTCCTGGATCGGCAGCGCGTCCATGTCCGCGCGCAGCCCGATGCGCCGCGGCGAGCTGCCGTTCTTCAACACGCCCACCACGCCGGTGCGCCCGACGCCGCGGTGCACCTCGATGCCCAGGCGCTCGAGCTGTTCGGCCACCAGGCCGGCGGTGCGCGTCTCGGCGAAGCCCAGCTCGGGGTGCGCGTGGATGTCGCGTCGAAACGCGGTGAGTTCGTCGTGGAACTCGGCGACTTGATCGATGGCGGACAAGGGGTTCTCCTCAGGCACTGCGGGATTCGGTACCGCACCACTGTGCGATGAACAGCGCGATCGTCTTCGTGACGCGGCGCATCGACTCAAGGCTCACGCGCTCGTCGAAGGAATGAATGTTCTCGGCCCAGGGACCGTAGACCATCGACGGGATGCCGCCGTACAGACCGAACACGCGCGCGTCGGTGGTGCCGCTGCTGGCCACGTGCGGCAGCGGCTTGCCGGCCACCACGGCGTGACACGACTCGAGCATCTGCTGCGCGTCGCTGCCCGGCTCGAGCACGTAGCCCTCGGCCTCGAAGCCGTGATAGACGACCTGCGGCGGATGGTGCGCGAGGAAAGGGTCCTGCGCCGCGGCGGCGGCGATCGTGGCCTCGACCTCGGCTTTCACCTGCGCCACTTCCATGCCCGGGAACATCGACACGCGCATGTCGAAGGTGCACCAGGCCGGCACGCTGGAGGTCCAG